>JBEBIF010000078.1:0-11969 GCA_040080515.1 Chitinophagaceae bacterium
CGTAAATTAAAATCGGCTAAATGAATATTTCCCAATAGCTATCGGGCGACTCATTAACCTATTTTCCCCGATAAGTTTGCTTGTACCCAGCAACTATTTCTTGCCATTGATAATTACATACTACCGGTCATCGGAAACTGGCAGCCATTCCATTGGCGGATGCTGTAAATTAACAGTCAACCAGTTTAAAACAACCCCGTATGAACAGTACTCCTCTTTTGCGCCGCCGCTTTATTAAAAGTGCTGCATTTGGTTTCATCGGCATTACTGCCTTTGGTGTGGCCGCTGCAGGAGAAAACAAAAACAGGCTACTAACACCCGGCAATGCCGACCCGTTGTTTTATCGGTATCCCAGTATGAATGATACTATGGCAAGTGGTATCGTCGGTGCATCGCATGGAAATTTTGATAAGGTAAAAGAACTCGTGACCAAACGTCCGGAGTTGGCCGGTGCATCGTGGGACTGGGGTTTTGGTGATTGGGAAACGGCATTGGGTGCTGCCTCCCATGTTGGTCGCCGTGATATTGCTGAGTTCCTGATCAGTCATGGTGCAAGACCTGATATATTCACGTTCACCATGATGGGTATGCTTAAAAGTGTGCAGGAGATCATAGAAACGGTGCCAGGTATTCAATCTCATACCGGGCCACATGGTATCACGTTGCTGCAACATGCAAAGAACCGGCTCGAGGATAAGACGATCACTGAATCAGATAAAGCCAATGTCAATAAAGTGATCAGCTACCTGGAAGGATTGGGCAATGCGGATGTAAAGCCAAAGAATCTTGAAGTAAGCGAAGAGGAAAAGAAAAAATATTTTGGTGAATACCGTTTTGGAGAGGGTGAGAACGAGATATTCGTTGTAGATCAGCACCGGTTGGGTTTTTTGCAGGTGGGTCGTAAAGGTTATTCCGGACGAAAATTGAATAAAGTGGATGAGCATAGTTTTTCACCTGCAGGTGCCGCTTCTGTAAAGATCATTTTTAAATTAACAGATAACAAAGCTGTTTCATTCAGTGTTCATGAACCGGAGCCATTGGTCACAGCGATAAAGATCTGATCTGTTCGTTGTTTTCATTGCTCTGCAAAACGTCTCATTTCGCAGCTAACCGCTCTAATACTTATCACTTATCAGCTTCCACAAAAAATCAACTGATAAAAGCAGGCCGTTGTTCTTTCCATCTCTGACCTGTGCATACCACTCCCCTGCAGCCATTAACCGAAACCGGTTTCCATTATACCCAAGCGAAAGAAACTTTGCCCCCCAAATGTCACGGGTGCCGAGGCCTTTCCAGAAAAAGACCTCTGTTCCAACAGACACGGCACCCCTGTTATACACACCAAAATAAAGAGGGAGGTAAGCAGGATTTTTAGAATGCTGCCGGACGATCGTATTCGTATTCGCATCAAGAAATATGGTGTCAAATACATTGGCTTTGCAAAAAAGAAAACCGGCCTGGCCCACCAGGTTAAAATACCGGCGGGCGGATAGCTTTTTTGGTGCATCATACCGGAGGTGTGTTTGCAGGCTGATCGAACCGGGGTCTGTAATGAAAAGACTGCTTTTGCCATACTGTATCTGCCGGGTCACCACTTTTATTCCCCAGCCTAGTTCTCGCTGCGGTTCTTTTTCAGCATCCTGGGCCTGGCTAACGAATACAGAAAGTTGTAATCCCGTAATGATAAGAAATGCCAACAGGTATTTTGGGGATGCATAATAATTCCGCATGGAGGTGGATCGTTTAGTGCAGTTTGTCAGTAGCATTAACGAACGTGGGCTCCTTAAATTGTATTGCAGCTACGGGGGTCCCGGAGCGTTTTAAATCATTATAATGGAACAGCTATTTCCAAACAGAACCCTTTTCCGGGTGCTGTGGTGATCTTGCTGGTGCCATTAAAAAGACTGAGGCGGTCTGCAATATTTTTAAGTCCTATTCCTCCTTTTGTGACAGCGCTGTCCATACCAATTCCATTATCCTTTATGGTCAGCGTAAAAGTATCGTCCTTCATTGCAAGGCTGAGCTCTGCGGTTGTTGCTTTTGCATATTTCACAATATTGGTACACTGCTCCTGTGCGATCCGGTATATATTGATCTTTTTTTCCTGCCCCAGCCGGTCTTCCTCGTAGGTAGTGCTGCTGAATTTTACTTTTATACCTGAAATTTTCAGCATCGTTGCGGTAAGTCTTTTCAATTGATCCAACAGGTTTTCACTCCGGGCAGGGGATACAAATACATGCGCAATTTTCCTGTTCTCATCTATGGCATTGCTTAAATTCTCCATGCAGATGGTTAGGTATTTCTGCATCATTTCCGGTTTACTTTTTATCATCTGGAGGAATAATTTGGTGCCTGCCAGTATCTGGTTCACATTATCGTGCAGTTCGATCCCTATGTTGTGCCGTTCCTTTTCCTGTGCACTTAACATAGCCCTGGTGATCTTTTGCTGCTCTTCTGTTTTACTCTGTAACCGCTCGTCTTCCAGCCTGCGCAATTCTGAAATATCGATATGCATTATCACAGCGCCGGAATATCCTTTCCCTTCAAGCGGTGTGGCCACCATCCGGAACCATCTTTTCTTCTCCGGTGAATGACAGGGATACTCGAAGACGAATTCCTTTAGTTCTTTTTTAAGGATCGCCTTAATGCTACGGGCCACCAGCTTCCCTTCTTTTTTATCCGGTCCGAAAGAATGCTCTGCAATAGATATATAATTGCTCCCCAGCCCGTAATGATCGCCGGTATAATTATTTTCGCAGGCAAATTGTTTCCAGGCCTCATTCACATCAATGATCACCCCATCGGCATTCAGCAACGCAATATTGGCCGGAAGGGTATTGAGTATAACAGACAGCCGGTCCACCAGTACTTTCTTCTCCTGGTAATTCTGTTCCAGTTCCTGCTCTGCTTTTCTTTGCTTTGTGATATTGCGGGAAAAACAGGCGGTGCCGATCACAGCTCCAGCTTCATACATGGGATAAAACGATATTTCTGACCAAAAGTCTTCCATCGAACCATCATGTTCCACTTCAGTAAAGGTTTCCCCGTCAAATGCCCGCAGGTAATAGTTTTTATACCGTTCCAGTTGTCGTTCGTTGAATTCAGGCAAAAGAACAGGATCGCCATGTTTCAGTTTTTTTCCGGAAAGAATATAAACCAGTTTATCAAAGGCTTCATTAGAAGTAATCAGATTAAAATTCCTGTCCACACTCCACATCAGGTCATGGGTATTATTGATCAGGGCGTTCAGGTTGTTCTGATCAAATTCCTTTTGGTGTTCGGCGAGTTTTTTATCGGTAATATCAAGTTGAAGCCCGTCCCATACCACCTGGTCATTTTTCAGCTTTCTTGGGGTGGAGATGATATTGAGCCAGCGGATGTCTCCTTTATAATCCCGGCATCGGACCTCTACATTAAAGGGGGTCATGGTCTTATAAGATTGCATTTCGGCTGCTATCATTCCCCGGGCATCTTCTTCTGTTACAAGATTATAAAGTGCAGAAGGATCGTTGAGAATCTCTTCGGGTGTTTTGTTGGTTAGCTGTGTCACTCCATTGCTTACATAAGAAAACTTCCTGTTCTCATATGTATCACCGGTCAGTTGATAGAGCATCATTCCTGGTAAATTATCACTCAGTGTCTTCAGGCGGAGATTTTGTTCATTTATTTTATCCTCCGTTAGTTTTCTCTCGGTAACATCGGTGATAACGCCATGCCACAGGATGCTTCCATCTGTTTCCGTTGTAGGGATGGAATGGCCTTCCAGCCAAACAATACCTTTTATCGGGTGGTTGTAGCGAAATTGCAATTGCCATGGAGACATATTCATGGCTGATGATGCAATACTGGATAACAGCAGTTCTTTGTCCTGCTGGAGAGATGAATCAATAATAAGATTAACATTATCGGCAGCCATCTCATAAGTCACACCAAATATCTCTTCAAATGCATGGCTGGCAAACGGGAAGGATAAATGGCCATCGGATCTTCTCCGGAAGGAATAGATCAGGCCGGGGGAAGCATTTACTATCCTGGTGAATTTATCCTGTTCCTTCCTGAGGGCCCTTTCTGCTTTCCTTCTTTTGGTGATATCAAATGAAAGAATAAGAAGCCCTTCGGGATTGGGCTGAATGCTGAGCTGAAAATCGGCACGGTTGCCATCGGGAAAAACAAATTCTGTTTCAAACTGTTCAGCTACCTGTTCTTTCATACAACGATCAAGTACCCGGAACAGGTCCGTCTGTTCAATGCCCGGGTATTTTTCCATCAGCGTATGCCCGATCAATTCCTTCCGGGTGGTACGGCTGTATTTTACCAGGGCATCATTTGCATACACATACCGCCAGTTCTGATCATGGATCTGTATGCCCTCCAGCATATTGTCCAGTGTACTGCGAAATTGTTTTTCGCTGGCTGTTAATTTTACTTCTGCTTCCATCCTTTCTGTGACATCGCGGAAATTAAATACTATTGCCCTTATATAGTTATCATGTAGTAAGTTGGTTAATGTTCCTTCAATCCACAGATAATAGCCGTCCTTATGCCGCATCCGAAACTTTGTATTGATCCTCTTGGCAGGATTAGCCATTACTTCCTTCACAATGTCTGCTGCATAGGCCTGGTCGCCGGGATGAATATTTTTTGTTGCCTCTATAGAAAGCATGTCTTCGTTGGTCCAGCCCGTGATCCTGGCTGCGGCAGGGCTGCGGTAAATGAGTTTAAAGGAGTCATCCATCAATGAGATGATGTCGTTACTGTTTTCAATTAAGGTACGAAAAAGGTTTTTCCTTTTAGTTATCTCTTCTGTTCGTGCTGTCACCTTTTCTTCCAGCTCTTCATTATGTTGTTTTAGGTGATCTTCCAGTTGTTTGCGCAGACTGATATCATTTATAATAAAAACAATGGAACTTATTGCCCCTTGTTTATTCTTAACAGCATTAGCAGTGACGGTTCCAGTGAATGAAGAACCATCTTTGTGATAGAATCGCATTTCGGAATTCCAGCTACCCTTTTCCAGTACCAGCAGTCCGATATTTTCAGTTTCTTGTTCTGTGAGCTTTATCATTCCCAGTTCCCAAGCCGTTTTTCCAATGGCTTGTTCTTTAGTGTATCCAAACAAAATTTCAGCACCCCTGTTCCAGCTGATCACCCGCTGGTCAATTCCACTTGAAATAATAGCTTCAGATGATTGCTCAACAATTGCCGCCAGGTGGTCTATCTGTTCAAGTAAAGAGCGGGAATGCTCCTCTGATCGTTGCTTCGCCGTTACATCTTCTACTTTATGAATAATATAAATAAGCTCCTGCTCTTCATCAAAAACAGGGCTGTTTTCGAGACTCCAGAATCGCTCTTCAAATACTCCGTCCTGCCTGCGGATATCATACTTCTGGATGGCCATTGTATGTGCCTTGCCAGTTCGTAACACATAGTTCAGCGAAGCCCTTAAATTGGAAACACCGGTAGCTCCAGTATCATTGGGGTTATCAGGAAATAATTCAAATAAGGCATGACCCAGTACATCGGCTCTTTTGGTCATTGTGGCTTTTAAATAGGCATCACTTACTTCTACGATAGTGAGATCAGGAAGCAGGATAAGATATAATCCCGGTACCGTTTGAAACAGGAGTTTAAAATCCGGGGCAAGCATCGTGTTCATACGCTGGCTTTAGATGGTGGAAGAGATTTAAGGTCAGGTTTGAAGGTTGATCTTTCACCCAGCATTGCAGAGGATCGTTGCTCGCCTGCTATATGATTTTGATCAGGTTTTACGATAAAGCGTTGACTCTCTTCTCTTCTTTTAAGACGGTATTGCTACTTTTTCATAGTAGTTTTTACCTGTTTATGTAAAAACCGGGCAATTTTGACGTACTGGCCGCAGCGTTTTAGTTAGGGAACCCGCAGTGCACGATGAGTGTTGTACCCTCATGCCAGGCAGCCTTCTGCTAAAAAACCGGTGGGAATACCGGCCTTTCAATGTCATATATAACACAAGCGGAGTAATGCTTGTCACTGATTTTTATCTCTTTTGCATCAAGGCTACCGGAATACACAAAAAGAATAACATTCTCTTTACAGATACAGGCACAGATTTTTCGTTTTTCACTGGCAATCTCCCCACACATGTATAACACCTATATCTTGCTGCGCAATAACAGCGAAAGCACTTCTCTTAACCTGGAAGACCTGAAACGCATCGGCATCCTCCCCACCGACCAGTTCTGGGTAGAATGCCAGAGTGTATGCTGGCAGCACCCCAATGAGATCCCGGAACTAAAACAACTGCTTGCCGAAACAGCACAAATACAAACAAAACCAGTACAAACGGTGTCTGGCACACTTGCCAAAGAGGATCCCCTGGAAAAATATGCCCCGCAGGTTGAAAAGGATCAGTCCTGTATAAAATTGCCCACAAAAGGCAACTCCCTGAAAGTAAAAGAAGAAGACAACACCTCCTTAAAACAAGACCTCTCCGACTGGAAAAAGGAAACGAATACCGCCCACACCGTTACTACCAATCATAAGGCCGCCGGGCTTACCCTAAATGATACGCTGCTGAATGGTGATAACAAAGAACCCTGGGTACGCCACGAGGCACCCAAAGAGAAAAAGGACCTGATGGAAATCCTGCTTTCGCTACCGGCTAAAAAAATAGCAACGTATGCCGGATTAGTAATTGCCGGGGCACTGATGATGCTGGTGATAAGAGGCACCGGGGCTAACGGAAAGATGAAACCGCCACCCATCACTCAGCAAACTGAAACAGAAAATACAGTTCCCGCTGAAGAACTGGTGGACGAACCCGCAGCAGACAGCACCGTGGTACCGGAAAGCTATACCCCGCAAATCACTCCTGCAACAGAGCTGACCGATACTCCCACGGAAGAACCACCTGTATCCGAACTTGCTAAAAAAACAATACCGGCAAAGAAAACAACTGACAAAAATGAAACGACTCCACCAGTCAGCGAACCGCCGGTCAGCAATCCACCCCCTGTTGCCGAAAAAAAAGAAGTGAAAAAAATGACTGCTGAAAATATTGCTTCGAAACTTCAGCTGAAGGCCAACGAATATAATGTGGCCGCATTTGGCGGTATCCGCAATCTTAAAATGACGCTGCAAAATGATTCCCGCTACCTGCTTGATAAAGTGTCGGTGGAACTTCGATACCTGAACCCGGAAGGCGCCGTGGTAAAAACGGAAGTGATCGATTTTAATTTCGTGCAGCCGGGCGGGGAAGTAACGGTAGCCGTTAAAAAAACAAGCCGTGGTGTAAAAGTGGATTATAAGATAACCCATATTGAATCAAAAGAACTGGCGGCAACTAATGCTGTGACTGAAAACAATACTTATTCTAAGAATTAGGAGGCTATTCTATTGCTTACGCATAACTTATGGCATGAACTGTTTCGCTGAATATGATTGAGCTTTGCTGCCAGCATTTCATTGCTGCTTCAGGGTGAACCCTCTGAAAGAATATATTTTCTTATTCCGGTCAAATTTTATTTCAATCCGTTCATACTGAAAAGAAGTTCCGTCAAGGTATTCCTTACCGGTAATGATGGCCGTAGTGATACCCGCTTTTTGTACGATCTGTACCGGGGCTGTTATTTCAAATTTGTTGTTGGGGTAGGCCTTCCAGAAATTTTTATCACTCTGTGTCACCACTCTCTTCGGCACGTTCCTTAAGTATTTCATATACACCCGTACGGTATCGGCAAAATAGTGCGCTGCAGAATCCGCTTTATGTTCATTTCTCAGGCGGAATAATTCATGCACGATGGTCCGTTCAGGAAGCTCCTGTTCAGGTGAATCATAAAGACCACCGGCAATAGCTACTGTAAACAGCAGGTATATTATAAACGTCATATAAATGTATTGACTAATGAAATGGCAGATAAATTTAAATATTCCTGCGATACTTTTGTTTGCTGATTTGCAGTAATGAAACTTTCGGTTAGTGGTCGTTTTTATCCTGTCAACAACAACTTTTCTCATTCATTATAACGGCCTGATCAAACAACTTTGTATTCCCGCTAAACAAAGTGTTTGTTATGAAAGCAGCAACAGAAAGAAAGATCATCCGGTGGATACACCTGGTCGGCAGCATTCCTGTTATTGGTTTGATATATGGGCCCGTCCGCAATTTCCCAAAGGCCGTACTGGCCATACAATGGTTACTGTTTCCTCTTATCGTGGTATCCGGCTTCTGGCTGTGGAAAGGGCACCTGCTTAAAAAATGGTATCGGAAAAGAAGTAACAAGAATACCGAAGTATAGAAAAAAATGTTGCGTGAAGTATAAAGGATAATGTACTGCGCTACTATTCCGGGGGCTGAAAACACAGCGTATTATGATAGCAATACCTTCAGCTGAATTATCTAAGTAGTTTCCCTGATATATTATAATTCCTGTTTTTATGATCCTTTTTGAAAGTGATTTTTCACGGTAAAATACGGTAGTGCAATTACGATGTACCGTTTATTTACTCTCCAGATTAATATCTCTCACTAAAAAATTACTTATCTTGATTCCTCCAATATTTTACTATACAAACGAGAAACCATGGAGATCACCGCCCGGCCCTTTCATCACAGCGAAGTCAAGAACTCTTCCTTTAAATTCAAACGCCGTTATACTTATCTGAAGGAACGAATCTTTTCTTTGGTGAACCAGATAAAGCTCTTTGGCTTTAACCCGGCGATGGAAGAGTATGAACAACGAAAACTGAGCATCTTCAATCAACTTAATTTTTTACAACTTGTAGCAGGCATACTTATCCCGTTGTCCGGTTTATTGAATACGGACAGTATCCCGTTGATTTCATGGATCGTAATGGGGCTTCCGGCTTTGGTAAGCCTTTTTGTGCTGTACCTCAACTACCGGGAGAAACATGAGTTTGCCTATATCACTTATTTTATTTTTTACCCTTTTGTTACCTGCTTTATATATTTATACGGGATGAACCCGGGCACCACCCTTTTCTTTATCCTGTATGGTGTTCTGTCGGTTTTCTTTTTAAAGGATACCGGGTATATGGTCTTTTCGCTTTGCTTCTCGATGATCAGTTATTTTTTACTCGCTGTTGTTATCAGAAGTTATCCGTATGAGTTGCACAATGTCAATTATTCCCTATATTCCTTTAACCAGATCATTGCCATCCTGTTCATTTTTTATGGCCTGTTCCTGATAAAAAAAGAAAACACCGGTTACCAGGTCCATATCCTTTCCAAGAACACTGCACTTCAGGAAAAAAATATACAGATACAACAGCAATCCACTAAAATTAAAAAAACGACTACCCGGTTGAAACAACAGGCTGAGGAGTTGAAAGAGCTGAATGCCATAAAAAACAAAATGTTCAGTATCATTTCACATGACCTGAAGGCACCCATTCATGGGTTACGAAGCCTGTTTCGTAATGTGGAAGAAAAGCGAATGACCATTACTGAATTGAAAAAATCAATACCTGAAATACAAAACGATCTGAATTACATAGTGGGGCTCATGGATAACTTATTACATTGGGCAAAAGTGCAAATGCAAAAGAGATCCGTTTATCCGCAAAAGGTAGATATCAACAGATCAATATATGAGGTGCTCCAGTTGCTTCACCTGCAGGCAAAGGCGAAACAGATTACCATCGTCGATGACACACCTCCCGATGTGTTTAGCAATGTAGACAAGGATATGATCAGCTTAGTACTCAGGAATCTTATTTCCAATGCCATTAAGTTTACACCGGAAAAGGGCACCATTACAATTGGTGTGTATGAACATCATTCATTTATTGAGGTGTACGTAAAAGATACCGGAGATGGCATCACTACTGAAGCACTGGAGAAAATAAACAACAGGAATTTTTACACTACAAAGGGTACTGCCAGCGAATCCGGTACCGGGTTGGGGCTGATGTTATGCAAAGAATTCCTGGAGTGCAACGGAAGCCAGCTTCATATAGAGACCGAACAGGGCACCGGAAGCACCTTTTCTTTTTCGTTGCGCAAAACAGCCTGATGCCCATTCTGTGGTGACAGCCACACTACCTGAACAAAAGAAATGCTACATTCACAAACCGGTGATGCTTGTATATCTTACCGGGTAGCAGCAAGAGGTTATGGCAAAAATTCCATTGCAAAAAGACAGTGAGTTTATTGTAGGCGAAGAAAAAGTACTGGTGTATGTACTGGCTTCCCTGTTCTTCGGCCTTTTTCTATATGGATTAATAGAGTCCATAGTCACTCACTTTGCTAAACTGACTTACCTGAATTTTATTTTCGCAGTTGCCCTGTTACCAGCGATACTTTTATACCGAAAAGGGAAGAGCAACAGGATCTATATTCGGGTCAATAAAAAAGGTATCTACCAGGATGAACGACTGGTGACCGGCTGGTTCAACCTTCTTAAAGTATATATCACACAGAAAGAAACGGTGATCAGCATCCAGGATAATTTTTTACTGGTGGTTGAATACCGGAAAGAAGGCAGTAAAGATGGTTTTCGGCGCCGGATTCCTCTGACGAATACACAAAACAAGTCGGAAGAAGATGTGCTGGCAGCGATACAATTTTTTTGGAAGCTCTATAAGAAGGATACGGGTATGTAAAGGAATATCCTGTTTATAATTTCAGTAAGCGCTGTTCGCAGCTGATATCTATCGCTGCAAAAAATAGATGCGTCAGAAAACTACTAATACATCACCACATCCTGTGCCACCATCTTTTTTGAAACAACGATGCTCGTCATTCTCCTGGTAGTATTGCCTGACATATCTGAGGTGCTGACAGTAATAGTATATATTCTTGGTTCGCCACCAGGCAACCGTGCTGCTTTCAACCGGACGAGGTGATTATTGATCACTTCACAATCTTTAGTAGCTGATTCCGTATCATTACTGCTAACACTTAACACCGTAGTCACTTCTTCTGCATTATCGCTGGTCGTATAATACACTCCTACTCTTTTCATTTTGTTGGTGGCAGGCCAGATCCTTCTGGAAGAAAGCGTTACCGCTGATAATACAGGTGGTTCATTATCGGCAACCGTTATGGTAAAGGAACATTTTTGACCGTCTGCGGCCGTTACTACCACACTATGTGATCCGATACGGAAAAAAGACCCGGAGGCCCTGGAATAGGTTACAACACCACAATCACCGGTAGTTGCAGCTACCGGAAAATTAACTATTGCCCCTTCCCTGCTGCTGTCCGTTTTTACGATCATATTAGCCGGGCATACAAGTTTACAAACCTGTGCAGATGTTGCTATGCTGCAGAATGCAAGAAAAGCCATAAATAAAAAAGAGCGTACTGGTTTCATACTGATTTGTTTTAATCAAAAAAAAGCGATCAATCCATTGGATAACCTACAGCAGTACAGGCAAATGAAGTACCAAAGTAACAGAAGAGCTATTGATCAATGTAGATGGGGAAATATATTCCCAAAGCGCTGCCCGGCATTAACTTATCATTTCGCAGTGCTATGCAGTGGCCATTGGCGACAAAAACATCAATATTCCTTCTTACTTTTATCACTCAACTAATTTCATATGGGCAAACTCCATGATACCATAAAACCGGCACACAAAGAATTCATCGAACAGCAACATATCTTTTTTGTAAGTACGGCCCCGCTCAGTTCGGCCGGTAGAGTGAACCTTTCGCCAAAAGGACTGGACTGCTTCAGGGTCTTATCCGAAAACCAGGTGGCTTATATGGATTTGATCAGCAGCGGCAATGAAACCTCCGCTCATACATTAGAAAATGGCCGCATCACCATCATGTTCTGTTCTTTTGAAGGGGCTCCCAATATTTTACGACTGTATGGAAAAGGATTTACCGTGCTGCCTGGTACTGAACAATGGGACCATTATGCCCCGTATTTTAAAATTTACCCCAGCACCCGGCAAATAATTGTTGCTGATATTGACCTGGTACAAACTTCCTGCGGGTTTGGTGTACCGTTATATAACTA
>JBEBIF010000079.1:0-11944 GCA_040080515.1 Chitinophagaceae bacterium
ATATAATGATGTGGAAGTATTGAATTATGCCGGCCGGTCGTCAACTTTTAAAAACCTCACTAAAAAAGTATTTAGTTCTGCTGCAGTATGTATCAGCGTCAGCCGTTTTTTAGCAGATGGTGTGAACAGGCTGGTGGTCAAAAAAGAATTTACCATCATTCCCAATGTGGTGGACACGGACTTGTTTTATTATAAAGAAAGAACAGCAACGCCGTTCCGGTTCATTCATGTATCTAATATGGTACCGCTGAAAAATGCAGAAGGGATATTACGGGCTTTTAAATTATTGCTGGAGCAGGGGCATGCTGCCGAATTACATATGGTGGGAGATACACAGCCCGCCATCCGGAAGTACGCTGCGGATATTGGATTAACGGAAACAGCCGTTTATTTTTACGGGGAGATATCATACACTGCAGTAGCCACAAAAATTCAGGAAACGCATTCTTTAATAGTAAACAGCAATATTGAAAATTCTCCCTGTGTCATCGGTGAGGCGCTTTGTTGCGGGCTGCCCGTCATTGCTACAAAAGTGGGAGGCGTACCGGAACTGGCGGACAGTAATAACGCCATTTTAATTGAACCCGGAAATGATGCCGCACTGGCTGCTTCCATGCAGCAACTGATGAAGACATACCAGCAGTATGACACCAAAAAAATAGCTGAAAATGCCCGTGGCAAATTCAGCTATCCTGTTATTGGAAAACAGTTTGATGCTGTTTATTCCGCTCTTATTACCGGACCCGCAGCACTATCATCCTGAACCCAATTGTTTATCCTTTCAATTTTTTGACCAGGTCAATGTATTCTTTCATTGCGTCAGCTGTAGTTTTTCCTTTCAATGCTGCCCATGCTTCATGTTTTGCTTTATTCACAAAATCAAAAGGATTGGAAGGCGGGTCGGTATTTACATCTCCCACACTTCCCTGTTTGTACAGGGAGTAGAGTTGCAGCAGGGTCTCATTACTGGGTTTTTCGCTCAATGATTTACTGTCAGCAGCGGCTTGTTCAAATTGCTCTTTCAGGTCCATAGTAGTTTTTTATTGTTTCGGGTCTAAGATACGGGTATCTCTGTTAAAGTTGCATAGCGAAACTTGTTGTGTAAATAAATGCTTTTTATAAATGCAGCAATCAGCCCCGGAGGCGCACACGGTATTTTCAACACAGAGATACAGAGAAACAGAGTTACACAGGGTATTAATTTTCAATGATACTTTCTCAGTGTAACTCCAACCCTCTGTTACTCTGTGTTGAATTTCTTGCTTGTTGAGACACTATTCTAAGAGAAAAAAGTACATCAGTTCACACGGGCATTATCAATGAATACCGTCTTCACCATATTCTGAGAGCTGATCGTTTTATAAAAATCTTCCAGGTAATCGATCATGATGCCCCTGTTTCTTTCACTGATAAGACTGAAATTATTTATGAGTGAAAAGATCGCTGCTTTTTTATTCCGGAACTCATCAAGCACTACCTGTATCTCATCCATCGACCGGGGAAAACCCCTGAATACCCGTTCAGTTACTTTTTCGGTACCGATCACTTCATTGGGGATGGCATAACTGGCATCCACCAGTCCGCAATAGTCAAAATCGTAAGGCACCACATAGGGCAATGTGTTCACGGCCTTCCGGTCCACGATCAGTTTTACATTATGATTATTGGGTACAGACCAGTCGGTGTTGCCGATCATATACTCAAAAATGGAAACCATGGTCATCATATCCCGGTTAGTGCTTTCTGTTAAAAACACACCCTCTTTCTTTTTGCAGTTATTTCTTCTGGCCATGTCCGCATCATCTTCAATAAAGAAAGAGTATTGGGTGAACGGCTTTATTTTGTTTTTGCTGTCTATATAATTTGTTTTCACCAGCCTCACCCGGAAACTTTTTTCTTCTAGCAGGTTATATATTTTATAGATGATAAACTCTTTTAGCAGCAACTGTTCGTCATCAGCCTTTACACCACACCCGATCACTAATTTTAATTTTCCGAGAGAAGCAAAACGGGAAGGTGTCGACTGCCGGAAATTGATCATCATCGGTGGTATCCGGCAATAGTCACGGCGGAATTTGCCCCGGGCACCTACCTCTATATTCTCGGTGATAACGGTGCTGTCCGGGAAACGCATGGTAATAGTTCCGTCCTGGAATACATCGTCGCCCTTTTGTGCCTGCAATCCCCTTATATCAGTGGTAAGTGTCATTTCGATCAGCTTTTCATCGGTAAAGAACCGGAGGCTGTCTACTTTCTGTGCCTGCGCAGCAGAAAAACAGGCAGCAATGAAAAATAGGAAGAAGAGAACGGGTTTCGTCTTTTTCATGTAATGTGTGTTTATGGTAGAGTGAATGGTTACTTATCGGAAATTACAAAAGTTTGACTAAACACACTGCCCTGCCAGCCACTTCTTATTTCATCACCTCGCTGATCACCTGTCCCACACTGCCATTCGGCATTTGTATATGCAGCAATGCCGCTATAGTGGGAGCGATGTCTGTCATATAGGTTTCCCGGTTGGTTTTCCCCTGCCGTATGCCCCAGCCATACCATAGTAATGGTATATGTGCATCATACGGATTCCATAATCCGTGTGTGGTACCGGTGGTGCTGTATCCTTCTATAAAGCCGGGTTTTAGTATCATCTGGATATCACCGCTGCGCCGGGGATAATACCCGTTGTTCAGCATGGTGCGGATCGTTGCCGGCAGTGGCACCTCGTTCAGTTCTTCCAGTGAAAATACTCTTGCAATGGCCGGCTCTGCAGATAAATATCCGACGATCCAGTCAATTACTTCTTCTGTATCAATTTTTGCAGAATCGAGCGCCGGATGATTCAGGTGTACCTGGTAATTATCATCACTTACCACAATGGTATTGATCTTATACCGGTCGGCCAGCGCTTTATTCAATTGTTTCATAACATCGGCAACCATGAACCGCCCGCCGGGCATTTTATTTTCCTGCATAAACTCGGGAACATGTGCCACACCATGGTCTGCGCTCAGAAACACCACATATTGATTTTTGCCCACCTTGCTGTCTAAATAGTCAAGCAGGCTGCCGAGTTCTTTATCCAGCCGTAAAAAACCATCTTCACTTTCAACAGAATTGGGACCAAAGGAATGCCCGATATAATCTGGTGAAGAAAAACTGATAGCAAGCATATCGGTAATGCTGTCCGCTCCTAGTTGCTCACCGGCAATTGCTGCTTTTGCAAATGCTGCCGTCAGGGTATTGCCCATCGGTGTAGAACCAATTTTGCCATAATCTTTTCCAATAAAACCTTTCAGCTCATAAGGGAAAGCATTTCCAAAAGGTTTGGCCGTATATTTTTTTTCACCTGTTGTACTTTGAACATAAGAGGCAGCCGGATACAAGGTATTCCAACCCTCCTGGTAATATTTATCAACAAGCTTTTGACTGTTAAAACTGGTAACCCACTGCGGCAGTGCAGTCATATAGTAGGTAGAAGTGATCCAGTCGCCAACAGTATTATCATACCAGTAAGCTGCATTTGCGCTATGACCGGCAGGTAAAATGCCACCCCTGTCTTTAATAGCGATACCTATTACTTTACTTCTGAAGTTAGTAGCAAGCCTCAGTTCGTCGCCAATAGTGGATACGAGTAAATTGCGTGGACTTTGTCTGCCTAATGTCGAGTTACTGCCTACCGTATTCACTGTTTTATCTTCAGTGCAATAAACGGCCCTCATTAGTTCCCGGTCCCACCAGAAATTTCCGGTAATACCGCTGATTGCCGGTACAGCACCAGTGTAGATCGTACTGTGGCCACAGGCTGTTACAGTGGGAGCATACGATATCAGCGTATTTTCGCAGGTATAGCCCTGGTTCAGCATTCTTTTAAAGCCACCATTTGCTGCATACCGGTCATAGTAACGATAGAGATAATCCCAGCGCATCTGGTCGATCACAATTCCCACCACCAGTTTCGGACGTTGTATTCCCTTTTGTTGTGCCTGTGCTGTTACACTTAATACCACTATCAGTACTGCTGCTAAGGATCGTTGCATGAAAAAAAGTTTCGGCAAATGTAAGCTTTTGAATATTTCCTGATTGTAACCATTTCCGGACGAAAGATTTTCCGGTAAGGCTGCTTTCCGTATTTTTAAGCTATGAAAACAATTGGTTTAGTTGGAGGTATTACCTGGCATTCGTCTGCTGATTATTATCGTTATTTCAACCAGCTCGTAAATGAAAGAAGGGGAGGTGATGAATCGGCAAAGGTGATACTGAACTCGGTCAACTATGGTGAGATCAAAAGGTTCACACAGGCCGGAGACTGGAAAAGCATCAGTGCTATCATCAGCGAAGCTGCCCAAAAGGCGGAAGCCGCCGGTGCAGATTGTATATTACTCGGTGCCAATACCATGCATCATATAGCGGATGATGTGGCAGCAGTTATCAATGTCCCGTTGATACATATTGCAGATACCACTGCCAAAGCCATAAAGGAAAAAGGAATAGATACTGTTGCATTGCTGGGAACGAAGTACACCATGCAGTTTGATTTTTATAAAAATAAATTACTTCAGCATGGTATCAGCACCTTGATACCGGATGAAGAAGGCATAGGGGTCATCAACAGCGGTATTTATGATGAATTGGGAAAAGGGATCCTTTTGCCGCAAACGAAGCAACGATTCCTTACCATCATTGATCAGTTGATCGAACGGGGCGCACAGGGAGCGATCTTAGGATGTACAGAAATTCCATTATTGATAAAACAAGAAGACAGCCCGGTGCCTGTATTTGATACCACCTTACTGCATGCCACAGCAGCAGTTGATTTTGCATTAAGCTGAACTTATTTATGCAGCTTCCAGAAAAAGAAGGAAGCAAACAGGCAAACAAGGCCCACCACCCACCACAGCAGATCAAACCCTTTCCATTCCGCTAACTGGGCACCACCCATGGGGCCTAATGTTTGTGCAGCAGACCATGCCATAGTGTATAAAGCAGCATATTGCCCCCGGTTGGAAGGCTGGGTGCGGGAGATCCAGTAACTGTTCATAAAGGGCATGGACAGTATCTCTCCAAATGTTACAACAAGGATCATCGATGCAGCAATGAGTGCCGGTGGCCCCGGACTATGCAGTAGTAAAAAAGAGCCACCCACCAGGGCCACGCCAATGGTTATGTACAGCATGTTCTTTTTCCGTCGTTCCAGTTTGTATATCAGCACCATTTCCACCAGGGCGATAATGATACCATTAGCGGCCATCAGGAAACCGATAAAGGGTTCTGAAAAATGCAGATCCTTTTTAAAATACACCGGCAGGTTGGTAAACAGTTGAAAAAAGCAACTGGCAAAAAGCATAGTAATGATAATAAAGGACAAGTAGGTAGTATCCGCATATGCGGAAAGGGCAGGGGGCTTTCCGGAAACAGAATGGTGTACCGGCTTGCTGTGTACAGGTTTTAAAAGCACCCAAAGTAAAGCAGCAGCTGCCAGGTTCGTACACCCATCCACCCAAAACAGGAGTTCATAATTAACGTGAGCAATAAATCCACCCAGTGCACTGCCCACCGCCCAGCCCAGGTTGATGGCCAGCCTGTTCAGCGCATACGATCTTGTCCTGTTTTCTTCCTTACTGTAAAATGCAATGGCAGTAGAATTGGCCGGACGAAAAGCCTCATTTACAAAACTGAGGAGGTAGGTGAAGATGCAGATGAGCGGATATGTTTTCATTTGCCCCAGGGCAAAAAATAAAAGCCCGCCAACGGCAAGTGTAAATAATTGTACCGGGTAAAAGCCAATTTTATCAGTCAGCTTTCCACCCAGCCAGGCGCCGCTGAACGCACCGGCACCAAATAGTCCGAACACAATACCAGCCTGCCCGATGGAGAAACCCATACCCGGGCTGGTTAGGTATAAGGTCATAAAAGGAACGACCATCGTTCCGCTCCTGTTAATAAGCATAATGAAGGAAAGGAGCCATGTTTCCTTCGACAAGCCTGTAAAGGCATTCCGGTATATTTTAGCAGTAGCCTGAAGCATTGGTGCGGGCAAAGTTATTGATTGTGTACTGCAGAAAGCAACCGTTGAGAAAGTAAATTCGTTTAGACGACAACAGAGTTTGATTTTTTTTGAATATATTCATTGCTCAAAACTTAACCAACATGAAGAAGTATTTTATTCTGGGCTCATTAAGTGTAACCATTTTAATTTTTGCCAATTGCAGTAATACCAAAAAGATAGCTACGGTAGCTGCTCCTGCCACTACTTTTGAAACCAATATGCAGACATTGCTTGTTGCCAATTGTTCTCCTTGTCATATACCGGCCAATGGCGGACGAATGAGGCCTTACGATAATTACACCAATGTAAAAACGGATATTGACGAGATCCTCCGCAGGATACAACTGAACCCGGGAGAAAAAGGCTTTATGCCTTTTAAGAAAACAGCTAAACTGAGTGACAGTACTGTAGCAGTATTTAAGCAATGGAAAACTGACGGGCTCCTGGAAAAATAACGATGCAATTATCTTATCATCTTATACAGGCTGTTTACTTGTTAGCAGCCTGTATATTTTTTTGCTCCAGTCCGTCCGGATGATCATAAAGGAGAAATCATTTTTTTCAGCCGGCAGTTCGATCATCATTTTCTTTTGATATTTAGAGATGTACTGGTTCTCATTGATCTTTTTCCATCCGTATTGTTGCTGGCTTAATGCATGATCCAGGTATTTCTTAAAACAGGAGTCACAGGAAGCCTGTGTGGTCTCCATCTGGCATTTCCCCGCCTTATCAAACTGGTAAATGAAATCAGTTCCAATGCCGCTGCTGTCTTTTACACTGAAGCGGATGGTACTGTCCGTTTCACTGAATTGCGGGTTTTCAAAACCAGGTGCTGTTTTATACTTATCCAGCAGGGCCTTTACCTGCTGTTTATCCTTATTGATGAATGATTGTGAAAAAGCAAAAAAAGGAAAAAGCAACAGTAAGGCGACTACTATTCGGCGCATATATCTATATATTTTTGATAGTCGTGCAAAAATAGCAGCTTCTTTTGTTAATTCCAGACTATTATCTTTGCGGCCTGTTAACATTACAGGAACAACTATCAGTATGGCATTATTAGAAAAGAAAGTGGAAGTAAAAGAGTCCACACTTCCCGGTGCAGGAAATGGTTTATTTGCAAAAACATTTATTCCGAAAGGGACCCGGATCGTAGAGTACAAAGGAAAAATCACATCCTGGGGGAAGGTGGATTGGGATGATGGCAACAATGGCTATATCTATTATGTAAAGCGCAATCATGTGATAGATGCTGGCCGGCATCGCCAGGCTTTGGCCCGGTATGCTAATGATGCCAAAGGGCTGCAACGGGTGAAAGGGATAACCAATAATTCAGAATACGTGGAAGACGGTGTAAAGGTCTATATCGAATCGAGTAAAGATATACCTGCAGGCGCAGAGATACTGGTGGAGTATGGAAAAGAATACTGGGATGTGATCCGGCACAACATTAAAGTGGACAGGCAACGCCGGCGGTCGGAGGAAAAAAAGAAAACAAAATAATTGATTCAGCTTTCCATTTCAGCAACCAGTGCAGCATAGGCCTCTTCAAAATGGATGGCGGCCTGCCGGGGAAATGTTACCTCGTTGGCAAATACAAATTCATCATCAGGGCCCGGGTTGCGTTCGGTAGCTAACTCCTCCCATTTTTTAGTCCAGGCAGTATAATGTACCAGCAGTGCGGCTGCATCTTGTTGGAGTGATGCAGGAAGCAACTGCATTTGTAACGAGAGTAAAGAAGTAATGCGGCCATTATACTTTTTTAATTCCAGCGCATAGCGAAATGTTTTTCCTTCCGCAAGATATTCCCGGTAGGAAACTTCAGATGCTTTAAGGGTGTTACAAACAGACAGTATAAGTTCTTTTAGGGGCTGTCCGGTAGCTGGCATAACAGGTTTTTGTAAAACTATTGAATTGTCAGGAGTTGATTTCTTTCTCATCACGGCTTACCGGGAATAATTTGTTTCCTGCTTTTTCCGGCAGCATCGGGTGGAGTAATTGCGCAGGATAATTCTTTGGGAAGGGTTCTTTAATACCAAACTTCTCTGGCTCATGATCCGGGCAGGTGTAGGTGCCGAAAATTATATCCATTAACGGAGATATGTTAGCATAGTTGCCTGCATTGCGGTTAAGGTCATGATGCCAGTGATGCAATTCCGGTGCACCGATCAGCATTCGAAGTGGCCCGATAGGCAACCGCACATTGGAATGAATGTAAATGGCCCAGATACCACGGAATGCAATAAACCCGGCAATAGTTTCCAGTGGGAATCCCAGTATAAATGCAGGAACATTAATAAGCCCAACGGTATAAATAGTGTCCAGCGGATGCTCCCGGTGTGCAGCCAGCCAGTCAAGGTGTTCAACACTGTGATGCACTTTATGAAAACGCCACAGGAAACCTGCTTTATGCTGCAGCCGGTGTCCCCAGTAAATTATAAAATCGCTGAGTACAATCACTTCGACCGCCTGCAACCACCAGGGTTGGTGCGCTACTTGTTGGCGGAACGAAGCGGGTACGATACCATCCAGCCAAAACCCAAATTGATTGATCACCCAAAGTGCGAGACCACCCCATAATAAATATTGACCAAGGAAGAAACACAGGTCAGTGAACCAGTGAGGCCGTAGAATTTTCTGCCCGCCCTTTGCCGGAAACACTTTTTCCATAGGAACAAAGATCAGCAGCAGAAACAAAATGCTGAAACCAGTGGCGGCTGTAATACTATATAAATTCATGAATTGAAATGAATTTGTTTAAGCATCTTATTGCTCTTTTTTCTTCTTTTTCTTGTCTTTGTTCGAAGGAGGCAGATCAGCTGGCCGGAAAACTGGAGCGGATTTGGTACTGTAAATTCTTACTGGTGGTTTGACAATTGTATCGGGCACGGGCTTTACTGTATCGATATTCAATTGCTGCAGCATGCTGTCTATTTGTGAAAGGCTCAGCAGATGACTTTCCCCGTTAATCAGGATACGGCTTGTGTTAAAAGTATCAGGGGTTTTTAAATCAGAAGGCCGGACTACCGGGCCTGATTTGGAACTGGTCATCCAGTACAAATCCTGTTTTGATTTCGCTTCAGCCCTTTTTTTAATTAGCTCATCAATAAGCCGTTTTTTCTCAACACTATCCAGTTGACTGATGTCTGGTTTTATAGTATAGTCCGTCATAATTATTGACTTCGAACTGGACATGATTGTTTTGGATGGTTTGACCGTGTCAGGTGCCGGTTTTTTACTGGTATCAGTATAGGATAACCCGGAATTCTTTTTTTGCAGGTACTTATCGAAGGCGCCGGAACGAAATGCTACAAAACCGGATAGTAAAAGAACAAAGCCAGACAATACGGCAATCTTTACCAGCAGTTTTTGAGAACGCATAATTCGTAGTTTGTCTTAAAGTTAAATTAATTACCCGGCAAACAGGTTGTTAAAATTAGTAACGACCCCATTAGACAATCCGGTTTATCTTTAAAATAAAAATACCGGCATGAAAAATATACTATTGATAACGACTGCTTTATTGCTGGCATCTGCTGCTACAAAGGCACAGTTGTATAAAAGGAATGATCCGCTGGCTCATACATTTTCTATAGTAGCAAGGGACTCTGTAACCGGCGAAATGGCTGTGGCAGTGCAAAGCCATTGGTTTTCTGTGGGCACTGTGGTAAGCTGGGCAGAAGCCGGCGTTGGAGCTGTGGCTACTCAATCATTTGTCAATAAATCTTTAGGCATACTTGGGCTTGACCTGCTCAAAAAAGGATTAACGGCGCAACAGGCATTGGATTCATTACTCAAAAATGATGATGGCAGGGATGTGCGGCAGGTGGCGATTGTGGATAGCAGGGGAAATGTAGCCGTGCATACCGGGAAATCATGTATCCAGTTTGCAGCGCATATAAAGGGCAGCCAGTTTTCAGTACAGGCAAATATGATGCTTACGGACAAGGTTCCGGCAGCAATGGCTGATGCTTTTGAAGAGGGCAGGAGGCGTAAATTGGGGGACCGAATGCTATTGGCTTTAGAGGCTGCACAAAAGGCAGGAGGGGATATCCGGGGACAGCAGTCAGCGGCATTAATAGTGGTACCCGGCAAATCAGAAGGTAAACCATGGGACGAAAGGATAATTGACCTGAGAGTGGATGATAGTAATGAGCCGGTAAAGGAAATGCGCCGTCTCTATAATGTAAGCATGGCTTATGAACATATGAATAAAGGCGATCTGGCCGTGGAAAAGAATGACATGGCAACTGCCATGAATGAGTATAACGCTGCGATGAAGATGATGCCCGCTAACCTGGAAATGCAATACTGGACCGCTGTTACCCTCGCCAACAACAAAGAATTAGAAAAAGCGGTACCATTATTCCGAACAGTATTTGCAACGGACAAGAATTGGAAAGAGCTGACCCGGCGCCTGCCGGCTGTCAACCTGTTAACAGTAACCGAAACGGATCTTAAAAGGATATTAAGTTTATGACAGGTGGTGGAGCGGTACCAGGCATTCGCTGTATTTTTTGCAGGATTTACTAAGTAGGACATCGGCCAGATAGATTAGATATACACATTTTTGGGGTTATCCACAGTACTAACGGGCTATGGCATTTTATTTGTCATTAATAGACACACCATTTATCCTCAATGGGCGTCACCTGCCCGGTTAAGATTTTGATTAATATGAAAAGCCAAACACTGTTTGTTGTGTCTCCTAATCCTGTACCTGCAAATGCCTGCATTACAGTGCAATTATCCGAGTCTCCCTTTGGTACCGACGACTATCGTATTATAAACGAGCAGGGGGAATTGGTGCGAAAAGGTAAAATATCAGATCCTAAAAGAGATTTTTCCCTGAGTGTGGGTGGTATGCCGGATGGTATTTACTGGCTGGTGATGGGTGATGCAAAGGAACGTTTTACGATCGTGTAATGCCGGGAACAATTGTAACATCTAATCCTTCTCCTTTTTTTTCTTTTTATTTGTTTTCTCCAAAGCATCCCGTGGAATTATGGCGAGTGTATTAGAATCGCAAGTCCATATATTCATGTAATGCTCTGATACGACAATATATTGTTTCCACTTGGTAAACCGGGCATAGAGCATGAGTGTGCAAATGTCTGTGGGAGTAATGAAATCACCTGTTTCTGGCAAATGGGTATGCACTGCGCCAACCACTTCGGCACCATCTTGTGTTTTTTCATTATAATTAGCTGAAATTATATTTCTGTGCAGCTGGCGTTTGCTGATACATTTATTGTTGTCATCAAACTGCAAAAGATAGTCATTACCGAATATTACAATGCCGGCGTCTTGCGGGCCTGTTAATATGTACACTTTTTTCTCGCCCCCGGAAACCAGGGGGATAAGATTCAGATTTGTATTCTTATATACTTTGAACAGCGGGTCATTATTTACTATTTGAAATGCCTCTGTCCTTATCAGGTAAAGATCTTTTTCCAGTGAGGTGAAAGATCTTTCGGTAAGATCTGTTGTTGCTGTTTGAGTGCTATACGTGCTGTCAAACGACATCATACCAATTACAACCGGGTTTTCACTCTTTGAGAAAAAAATGCATTTTGAAACAGCACCTTCTGTGTAAGAAAAATAACCACCGACATTGCTACGGTTTTTATATGCTTCCAAAAAAATATCCGTGCCATACCAGGAGGCCATTTCTGATTGATACAGTCGCATGCCTTCGTCCATTATTAACTGCTTTGTCTGTTGTACGGTATCTTGTCCTGCAGCAAAAAGAGGGCTTCCTGTAATACATAAGATGCTCAGTATCTTTTTCATAATGTGGTGGTTGTTCTAAATGAAGATAATAGTTTTTTAAAAGATATTCCGGGTCACCAGTACTGGCTAAACCAAGTCAGTCATTAGCGGGAGAGCATTTTTTCTTTC
>JBEBIF010000465.1:0-2733 GCA_040080515.1 Chitinophagaceae bacterium
GGGACTGATGACAAGGTTCTGAAGCAGGTGAAGCTGGCGATTGACATCAACAAGCTGCGCTACCTCACCCCCAGCACTGGAACCACTCCGGGGCACACATAAAGACAGCATCGTTGGTCTTACTCCCGATTACACTTCTGTGGCCACTCTGCTGCAAAGAAACGGTTATGAAACCTACCTCGTTGGTAAATGGCATTTAGGCTATGGCCCGGCGTATAGTCCCAATAAAAATGGATTTGATTATTTCTTTGGCTTCAATGCAGGCGGCACCGATTATATTTCACATACCAACCGCAAAGGCGAGCCTGATCTGTATGAAAATGGTACAGCCGTAAAAAGAGAGGGTTACCTCACCGATATATGGGGAGAGAAAGCAATAGAGCTCATCAAACAAAAACATACAAAGCCTTTTTTTCTCAGCCTCATGTTCAATGCACCACACTGGCCGGTACAGGCACCGGGAGATAAACCTTTTCCTCCCGGAATGAACTGGCATTCCGGTGGAACAAAAGAAAAATATGCAGCCATGATAAAAAGCATGGATGAAGCAGTGGGCAGGATCATGCAGGCAGTGGAGGAGGAGAACCTGGCGGGCAACACCCTCATTATTTTTACGAGTGATAATGGCGGGGAAGAATTTTCTGATATGGGAGTGTATAGCGGAAAGAAGGAAACCTTGTGGGAAGGCGGCATCCGGGAACCAGCCTTTATCAGGTGGCCGGGAGTGATACCCGGTAATACGGTAACACAGCAGGTGGCTATCACCATGGACTGGACAGCTATCATACTTGCAGCAGCCGGTGTGCAACCTGATCCGGCTTTTCCGCCGGATGGTATCAACCTGTTACCGGTACTAACAGGGAAGAAAAAAATAATCGAACGTACTTTTTACTGGCGCCTCTCACAAGAGTTCAAGTATAAAGCCATCCGGGATGGCAACTGGAAATACCTGCAAACAGCAAACGAAGAATTTCTTTTTAACCTGGTAGATGACCCTGGCGAGAAGAACGATCTGAAAGCAGTACACCCCTCCATTCTTGAAAGCTTAAAAAAGAAATACAGCAAGTGGAGTAGTGAAATGCTCGAACCAGTACCATTGTGAGGAGTTGTATTCCGTTGTGCTGAGACTGTGTCTCAGGACATCAAAGCTGAGACTGTGTCTCAGTACTTTAAAGTATCTTAATACCACTTACTTTAAATCACCGGTATATGAAGCATTCCACTTCTGGTCATATAAGACCACAAAACCCTTCCCGCTTTTTTACATTTGTTATAGCGGTTATTAGTATATGTATGCTGGTCTCCTGCCAGCCTACTACGTTGTTACATGCTAATTTTACTAATGACCAGGTGGGTTCGCCACCTGCAGCCGCACAACCGGTTGGCACCGTTACAGTAAATGCAGGTGCCGGCGCCATCAATGTGGTGAATGCTCCTAACGTTCAATTGCCCTCTACCAATTGGACACTCATCAGTCATCCATCCCGGATGAGCGAGGAAACAAAGCTGGAGGCTAACTGTACCCAGGTTTCTTATACGGGCAGATACTCCATATTGACAAGCCTGTATATACCCGCCAGGCAGGGGCCGGTGTTTGTTGGTCTTTATGAAGCCTTGTCTTTTGCTCCCGGAAAACTGTTTGTCCTGGAATTTAACCCGGAAAAAAATGTCCGTATAGATGAAGATAATGCACTCGTTTTCGGACACTATCCTACAGATACTATTTTTCTGCTCAGTATAGACCTCCACGTTACAGATATCGGAGCCAATGCAGTAATAGAACTTAAAGGCACCGGTGCATCAGGAAGTAAAACATTTGTGGTACCGGCATCCCGTATGCTTGCAGCGCACCGGTTCGGCAAACTCAAGTTTAATGTGTATGAGGGTAATCCATCCTCCTTCTTTGTTGATAATATCATTGTGACCCGGAAAAATTAATACGGATACCAGGCGATCAGTGACAGAGCCACAAAAACACAGGACTGTATTTCTCTGCGTCTCTGCGCCCCTGTCTGCCGACAGGCAGGTTTGCGAGAAATACCTTCAAAAAAACCCTCAAAATCCCCACTTTCCTCCTAACTCATTGATTCTAAAACAACTTCCATTAGCGGAACGGCTGAGCACAGTCGCGGGATGAACTTTGTCGGTAGCGGAATGGACTTTGTCGGTAGCGGGATGAGCTGTGTCGGTGCCGGGATGGACTTTGTCGGTGCCGGGATGAACTGTGTCGGTGCCGGGATGAACTGTGTCGGTACCGGGATGAGATTTGTCAGCAGCGGGATGAACTGTGTCGGTAGCGGAATGAGATTTGTCGGTAGCGGGATGCGGTTTGTCAGTAGCGGAACAGGCAACTCCGGCGCCGGGATGAATGAGAAAAATGGCGGGAAAGACCACAATTATTGCGAAAACAACCATTCCCAAATCCCGAAACACCACTGTTGCACCGGCAGGAACAACAGACCCGCCGGGAACCCACACAGCAAATGCGGAGTATGATACAGACATACCGTGCCTAACAACTGTTTTCCGTGAATCACTAACAAGCCTCCCCAATCAGCTATTTAATATACAGGTGTCAATAACGGTAGTGCCCGAAAACAAACCATCCTCCATAAATACACAACTCCGGTAGCCCGAACGGATACTATCAACCGGCACTTCACCACCCCTTTTTTCGGAAAAACCAGCCGGCCGGAGGGCCATTTTTGGGGGTCCCAAAAACGAATACTCAGG
>JBEBIF010000466.1:0-2728 GCA_040080515.1 Chitinophagaceae bacterium
CCCCCCGAAGAAATAGCCTCCCCAAACCCCTCCGAAGGAGGGGCTTTAGAGTCTGTGAATGGAAAAGGCATTACATTCTTTGATGACTCTAAGATTTCTGCTTCCGCCCCGGCGGATAAGTCGGGGGGTGGCTTGTCTCTCCAGGCTATCTTCTGCATAGATGAACGAGAAGATTCCATCCGCCGTCATATTGAAGCGGTTGATAAAAAAGCAGAAACGTTTGGCGCTCCCGGTTTTTTTGGAGTGGAGTTTTATTTTCAGCAGGAGGGTGGTAAGTTTTATGATAAGCTTTGCCCGGCACCTGTAACCCCAAAATACCTGATCAAAGAAGCGGAAGCAACATCAGTAAGAGAAGAAGAACTGATCTATACTAAGTACACCCATAACATTTTATCCGGTTTTTTTCTGAGCATTGCTTTTGGCTTTTGGGCATTTGTCAAAAAATTCCAGATGCTGTTTCGTCCGAAAATGAGCCCGGCCATTTCCAACGCATACGGTCATATGGACAAGCAGTCGGTGCTTACTATAGAGAATAAGAACCCGGCAGACATTGAAAATGGATTGCAGATCGGGTATACCCTTGACGAAATGGCTGCACGGGGGGAAGGTTTTTTACGGAGCATCGGAATGGTAAAGCATTTTGCAAGGGTAATTTATATTGTGGCACACGGCAGCAGCAGTGCCAACAATCCGCATCACGGGGCACATGACTGTGGTGCGTGCAGCGGAAGACCCGGTGCCACCAATGCAAGGGTGCAGGCTTATATACTGAATCATAAAAAAGTAAGAGAAGTATTGGCTGGAAAAGGGATCGTCATTCCGGAAACCACACAGTTTATCGGCAGCATGCATGATACAGCTGCAGATGTAGTGGCCTACTATGATGAAAAAATATTGAGCGAGGAAAATACCAAAGCTCATATCCGCAATGCACAAAATTTTGAAACAGCCCTAAACCTGAATGCAAAAGAGCGCAGCAGGCGTTTTGCATCTATCAATACCAAACAAGAACTGGAACAGGTGCGTAAAGCTATCCATAGCCGTTCAGTTTCCCTGTTTGAACCAAGACCAGAGCTGGGCCATGGCACCAACACCCTGGCGATCATTGGCCGCAGACAAACATCCAAAGGATTGTTTCTTGACAGAAGGGCTTTCCTTAATAGTTATGATCATACCACTGACCCGGAGGGTAACATTCTTACAGCAGTAATGCGACCTATCGGATTAGTTTGTGGGGGCATCAACCTGGAGTATTATTTCTCCAGGGTGGATAATATTAAAATGGGCGCCGGCACCAAGCTGCCGCATAATGTGATGGGATTGTTTGGCGTGGCCAACAGCAGCGATGGTGATCTGAGGCCCGGTCTTCCGTGGCAGATGATCGAAGTACATGATCCTGTTCGGCTGCTGGTTATTGTGGAGCATAAACCGGAGATCGTTTTGAAAGCCATACAATCTTCACCCGAAGTGTTTGAGTGGTATAATAACGAATGGGTACATATCATGGCGCTGCATCCAATCGAAAAGCAGTTTTATTATTTTAAGAAAGGGTCGTTTGTAAAATATGATCCTATTACAAAAACCAGCGACATAAAGACCATTCATAACATGGAGGAATTTATTGAAGGTGCAAAGGAAATGGAAACGAACCATATTGTACATGCTACTGAAGAGAATTTGCCTGTGTACCTGTTGGATTAGATTTTTTTTTAACGACTTATCACATTACTGAGTTACTAAACTGATCGTATTAAATGAATCAATTACTTGTTTTATTCATCGCTGTGCCGTTCCTGGCTTTTTTGACCACTCTTGCCTGGCAAAATAAAAGTGAACGGCCCATTGGCATCATTGTGCGGTTTACCAAGGTGTTCAGCATATTGCTCGCCCTATCATTTTTTACCTGGTGGGTATGGAACGGACTTGAACCTGTAAGTTATAAGTTGGCAACTCTTTATGAAACGGATGATTTTGTTTTTGCTGTTCAATTGTATTATGATGAGATAACAGCGGTGTTCAGTATTGTGGGAGCTTTATTGTTTTTCCTGGTTGCCACGTTCAGTAAGTATTACATGCACCGGGACCAGGGGTTCAAACGTTTTTTTAATACCATTTTATTATTTGCTGCAGGCTATAATTTTATTATTCTCTCCGGCAATTTTGAAACACTTTTCATCGGCTGGGAAATAAAAGGTCTTTGTTCCTTTCTTTTAATAGCTTTTTACCGAAACCGTTACCTGCCTGTAAAAAATGCACTTAAAACCGTTTCTAATTACCGTATCAGTGATGTATCGCTGATGCTTGCCATGTGGATGATGCATCATCTTACCCATCAGAACATCACCTTCCCCCAGTTGGGCGAAGCAAAGGCGATCGCACTTCAGCCGGGAAATGCCGGTATGGGTGTGTTTATTGTTTGTGCGCTGATACTGCCATCGGTAATTAAGTCGGCGCAATTTCCCTTTACCAGCTGGCTGCCCCGTGCTATGGAAGGCCCAACCTCATCTTCAGCCATTTTTTACGGATCACTGAGTGTGCATATCGGGGTCTTTTTATTACTGCGCACTCATCCTTTTTGGGAAGATATGCTATGGGCAAAAATAACCATCATCATTTTCGGTGCTTTAACGGCTATCGTTGCCACCACGATGGCAAGGGTTCAACCCACAGTTAAAACACAAATCGCTTATTCCTCTGCTGCCCAGATTGGATTAATGTTTATTGAAGT
>JBEBIF010000467.1:0-2727 GCA_040080515.1 Chitinophagaceae bacterium
GGGTAGCGGACGGGTCTTTTAGAACAGATGCTGGACTAAAAACGGGGCCAAAAAATACCCGTTATGCTTTCGGCGTAACGGGTACAAAGTTGCAATTTATTTTGATTCAAAAATCATTACTTGGGTTGAGGCGCATCAACTTTTTGACCAGGCATCTCTATTTGCGGTCTCATTTCAGGCCTGGTTGGCATTTTATCTTTCATATCCACTACCTGTATCTCAAACATCAGATGTTCATAAGGCTTGATCTTAGGCGAGCTCGGGTTGCCGCCATACGCCAGCATAGAAGGCACATATACTTTGGCCACACCACCCACCTTTAAGAATTGAACCGCTTCATCAAATCCTTTGATCATAGATCCGCTGCCGGCTACAAACGGGTAAGGCTCTGTATGATGGAAAGACGTATCTGTGTTACTATCGAATACAACACCTGCGAAAGTGGTACCAGTATAATTCACCGATACATATTTTCCAGAGTCCACATCGGCGCCGGTGCCGGGATTGATGATTTCAATGTATGCTCCGGAAGGTGTCTTTTGTGTAGTCACTTTCTTTGCTTCCACAAATTTCGCTACTTCAGCAATTTCGGCTGCCAGTAATTCTTTTCTTCCTTTTTCATCATCCAAACGGGCGGATGAATCGCTGGAAAAAACAGCGATAACCCTGGCATAAGTGATGATCTTGTCTCCTTTCTTAAACTGTGGTGGCACATTTGCCGGTGAACGGGCGATGAATGTATCCATCATTTGAGTGGCCACGATACTGTCACCCACTTCCAGTTTTGTCCAGATCTCACTGATATCATACGGCTGTGGCGTTGGCGCTACCTGCAGGTAGAGGGGTAATTTGGAAGTAGAAAAGTACACACTGTCATTGATCTTCTGCGTGAGCTGTACTTTAATAAAATCACCCGCTTTCACTTTCGTTGTATCTTTTCCACTAAAGACTTTGTAAGGCATGCCACCGGTCGTTTTCCGGTAAGATCCTTTATTGCAACCTGCCACAGCAGCTGCACAAAGAACAAGGAGTAACAAATTTTTGATTGTCTTCACATTGATTTTTATTTATTGTAAAAGAGTTTCATTTTCTTTCATTACTTCTTTGAACCGGGCCACTGTTTTTTCCAATGAATCGCTGCTGCGGCCACCGGCGGCATTGTAATGCCCGCCTCCTTCAAAATACTTGCGGGCAAAGGTATTACAGTCAAAGTCACCTTTGCTTCTAAAGCTCCATTTTCTTTCCTCATCCCGGTCAATTACCAGAGCCACCAGTTTAATGCCCTGTATCGTTTGCGGAAAGTTCACCAGGCCTTCCGTATCACCGGTTTTGATCTGGTACTTCTGCAGGTCGCTTTTGGGTATGCTGATCAGCGCTGTATTGTATTCATAAAAAACCTCCATCCGGTTTAATAAAATATGGCCGGTAAAACGCAGACGGTTTTCCAGGAAATTATCAAAAAGATTCTCATGTATCTTACTGTGGTTAAAGCCCCTGGTCTTCAGATCGGCCACCATCCGGTGCACCCCGGCATGGGCAGAGGTAAAGCGGAAAGAACCCGTGTCTCCCACTACCCCGGCATATAAACATTCACATATGGCCATATTTATTTTATCGGCATGACCGGAGCCAATGATCAGGTCGTAGATCATTTCGCTGGTGGAACTTTTTGCTGTATCGCTGACACCATAGTCAAATGATGGTGCATCCGGCTCCTGGTGATGATCGATCAGTATTTTGGTTCCTGTCATTTGTTTCAATGCAACTTCCAGGTTCTTAGCCCGGTGAAATATGTTGAAATCGAGACAAAACAGCCATTCAGCCTTATCTAAAATGGCCTGGGCCTTTCCACGGTCCATTTCATAATCCAATACCTCTTTTGTGCCGGGCATCCAGTTTACCCAACCCGCCCAGTTGGTAGGGGAAATTACAGTGACGGTATGTCCAAACTGCTCCAAAAAATGGCGCAAAGCAAGAGAGGAACCCATGGCATCTGCATCAGGCTTCTGATGGGTGGTGATGACCACCTGCCTGGGTGTTGTAAGCAACGGGTATATATCCTGAATGGGTTTCATAAAACGGGTGCGAAGATAGTGTTTCTGAGCGTTCTGCAATTTGACAGTTCAGACAGCTCTAAAGACAGGAAAGCAAACGGGTTGGAACCAAACTATTGAACTATTAAACATATAAACTCTGGAACTTTCCTTTACCTTTGCGGCCGAAAAACAAACAAGCGTAACTATGAGTAATCGTACATTCACCATGATCAAACCGGATGCGTTTAAGAACGGACATGCCGGTGCTATCCTCGACCGTATTTTACAGGAAGGCTATAACATTAAGGCTTTAAAAATGACCAAACTGACTCCTGAAAAAGCCGGGGAGTTCTATGCCATTCACAGGGAACGGCCCTTTTTTGGAGAACTGGTAGAGTTTATGTGCCAGGGCCCCATCATTGCTGCTATCCTGGAAAAAGATAATGCAGTGGAAGATTTCCGTAAACTGATCGGCGCCACCAATCCAGCCAATGCTGAAGCAGGAACGATCCGTAAATTATATGCCGCTTCTGTTGGTGAAAATGCTATTCATGGAAGTGACAGTGATGACAATGCCCGGATAGAGGGCAACTTTATGTTCTCGATGCTGGAACAATTTTAAGAGCTGTCTCCAATTTATACAAAAGCAGTTCCTGCCATGGGACTGCTTTTTTATTTATTAGTATTTAAA
>JBEBIF010000468.1:0-2724 GCA_040080515.1 Chitinophagaceae bacterium
GAATTTACCCCGTTTTAGATAACTACCAGGATCTCTCTTCAATTGCAGTTGAGTAAAAGCATTGTAAATATTCAGCCAGAATGATTTTCTTTTTGCATCTGACGTCAATTGATTTTGCAACTCTTCTGATGAGATGGCCGCCAGGCTGGCCTCTGCCGCATCAGCCGGCTCACCTGTTTTTACAGCATAAAGCAGCTCCTGCGATAGTTTAATGCAATCAACTTTGTCTTGCCCCATACTGGCAGTTGTATTTAGCAGAAAATAAAAGACATAAAAAAAAGCAACTTTCATTGCTTTAAATTACGTTTAATTGACCAGGAAAGTTTTACTGGCTAGTTTTCTTCTCCGTCGCCCTGCTCCTTATTTATGATCAGTTCGCCGTTGTCTGTCACCGCCAGTGCTTCTGTTTCATCTGTATCATCCGGCCTTATTTCTTCCTCGTGGTGCACATCTTTCATAATGGTAGGTTCCACTAATTGTTCCGCCAGCACTTCCTTTATTTTAGGCAGATCATCAGCAGAGTTGATACCGAAATAATCCATGAAGTTCTTAGACGTGGCATATACCAGCGGATGGCCGGGTAATTTTTCATTGCGCCCGGTTATGATGATCAGTTCCTTTTCGAGTAATTTTTGAACGGCATAATCAGAACTCACTCCACGGATAGATTCTATCTCTCCTTTTGTTACCGGCTGCTTATAGGCTACTATTGCCAGCGTTTCTAATGAGGCTGCTGAAAGTCGTTTCAGGAATTTATCGCCATTTAACTGGGCGATGGTTTTATGATATTCGGTCTTGGTTAAGAACTGCCAGCCGCCACCACTTTGCTTCATCTCAAACGGATAGAATTCAGAGTCGTATTTTTCCCGGATACCTTCAATAGCTGCTTCCACCTGGTCCAGTGAAATCTTTTCATCCATAAAACCAAAGGCGTTATTCACGAGTTCTGTCAGATCAAGTGTTGTCAACGGTTTGTCGCTGGCAAAGATCAATGCTTCAATATGCGGTATAAGATTCGTTATTTCCATTACAGTTGTTTCAAAACGATTTGAACGAAATTAATATTACTATCAGGAAGGCAGAAACACACTTATTAACATTCTGCTGAAAGAAATTAATGGATAAAATAGGACAGCTTGAACCTAAGTTCTCCTTTAGGGGACAGGGGTTTTACCCTTTCAGTGCCGCAGCGCCACTTACAATCTCTGTCAATTCTGTCGTAATGGCAGCTTGTCTTGCCCGGTTGTAAGATATCTTCAGTGAACGCAGCATTTCATTCGCATTTTCACTTGCTTTATCCATTGCCGTCATACGGGCGCCATGTTCAGATGCATTGGAATCCAGTACTGCTTTGAATAACTGTGTATTCAATATCTTAGGCATCAGTTCGGCGATCAATAATTCTTTGGACGGATCGTATATAAAATCGGCTTTAGTAGCGCCGGCTTTTACTTCTACTTTAGGTATGGGCAAAAAACGTTCCACTTCAAACCGCTGTGTGGCTGCATTCTTAAACTGGCTGTACACCAATTCCACCACATCAAATTGTTTCTCTTCAAAAGCAGTCATTGCCGCTTTGGAAGCAGCCTGCACATTTTCAAAGGTCAGGTTCAGAAAAATATCTTTATATGTGGCATCCGCTTTATAATTGTTCTTGGCAAAATGCTCGTATCCTTTTTTACCAATATTCCAGATGGTCACATTGCCTTTTTTATACTGGTCTGAATATTTTTCTGCAATGGTCAGTTTCGTCAGTTTGATGGTGTTGGCATTGAAGGCGCCGGCCAATCCACGGTCGCTGGTAATAACGATCAGCAGCACTTTTTCCACAGGGCGTTCGGCGGCGAGGCTCATTCCTGCTTCCCCTTCGCTGTTGCTTACAATATTGCTCAGCATTTCCTGTAGTTTCTGTGCATAAGGACGCATCTGGATAATGGCATCCTGTGCCCGGCGCAACTTGGCAGCACTTACCATTTTCATGGCTTTGGTGATCTGCTGTGTGCTTTGTACTGATTTGATTCGGTTGCGAACCTCTTTTAATTGACCGGCCATTGTATAACGTTTAAAGTTCCAGGTTTAAAGTTTAAAGTTCTAATAGCGGAAATTTCATTATCGAATCGGGGTTTCAGTTTAGCGGGATAACGTTAAACCTTAAACTTTTAAACTATTCCACCTGATTTCAGGCCGCAAAAGTACGGGCAATGGCCTGAAATTCCATGTAGAAGTCAAAATATTCGAACTGGAAAGCTGCCTTGTTAGTAATCGGTGCAAATCAGTACCAAACCGGTCAAAATATGCTTTTATTCCTCCTTTTTGGCCAGGGTAAACTCCCTTTTCAGCCCATAAGAAATATAGAGCCGCCCCCCTTCCATGGTGCCATTCTGTACCGGCGCTTCGCTTTCTTTTATCAGTTCAATTTGTATAGGGCCATTGGTCAGGCTTTCCAGCTCTTCCCGTGTGATGACGATCCTGCTTTCATCCCGTATTGTGTCCAGCCGGGTGATGCCTTCACTGCCAAAAACGGTATCCGTCAGCACCACCCTTACTATATCACCGGGTTCAAGACCACCAAATTTCAAATCAAGGCTGTCGCCGGGCACTATTGCCGGAATTTCTGTCAGGAGTTGCAATGGCTGAAAACTAAATTCTTCCCTGTATTTTTTTTTATCAATAGTGGTAAAAACGATAGTGTGGTTTCCTGTAAAAGCTGCTACCGGTTTTTGC
>JBEBIF010000469.1:0-2718 GCA_040080515.1 Chitinophagaceae bacterium
GTCATCAACCACATGCCGGTTACCATCCGTACCGTAGACAGGAGCCGAAAGGATATTGTAGACTGGTGGAATGGCTTGCAGGAAGCGGAGAATACATACTACCCCAACAGGAGCCGCCTGTATGATATTTATAAAACGGTAGAACTCGATGCACACCTGAGCGGCATAGTAGAAAAACTGATCGCTACCATTCTCAATAAAAAACTGTCTTTCGTAAAGAATAAGAAGAAGGATGATTCATTTGATACGCTGATCAATAGTATCAACTTCAACAGCATGATTCGGGAGCTGATATTGAAAAAGTTTTGGGGCATTACCGGGTTTGAATTTATACCGGGAGAAACATTTGCCTTTAACCTGATCCCCCGAAAGCATATCAAACTCAACAATGATACCATTGTAAATGAAGAGTACGATGCCAAGGGCACATCTTACAAAGGTGTATGGAATATATGGGTATTGGGGGATAAGGATGATTTTGGCATCTACCTGAAGTGTACACCGCTGGCCCTGTGGAAGAGTGGTAATATGGGCGATTGGGCACAGTACATTGAGATATTCGGACAGCCAATGATCATCTTTACGTATGATGCACATGACCAGAAAACAAAAACCGAGTTGGACACCATCATGCGGAGCATTGGCAGTGGTACCAAGCTGCAAGTGCCCAAGCAGGTAGAACTGAAACTGGAAGATGGTAAGCAGAATAATGGCACCGGTGACTTGCAGGATAAATTCAGAATGGCAATTAACCAGGAGCTGAGTGTATTGATACTCGGTGCGACTGAAACTACTACCAGCAGCAGCAGTAGTGGCTACGCACAGAGTGCCGAGCATGGCCAGCAGCAGGATGAAATTGTAAAGGCTTTGCTCAAAGAAATATTGCAGGACATCAATACTGCCTGGTTCCTTCAAATAGTAAAAAGCTATGGATATGCTACCGATGGCGGTGCTTTTGATTATGAAAAAGAGATCAACCTGAATGAAGTAAAAACAAAACTCGCCATTGCTATTGATACCAAGACAAAGGCAAAAGTGCCGGTGGGTGATGATTACTTTTATGAGCTTACCGGCATACCCAAGCCATCAGACTACGATGCACAGAAAGAAGAAATGAAGCAGGCTACTACCCCTGCTACTAACCCCGAAAAGCCTGACCCCGTAAGGCCAGGTGAAAAGGGGAAGAAAAAAGAAAAGAAACTTCCCGTAGAAAAGAAATCATTTATGAAAATGGTTTCTGATTTTTTCGCCGAAGCCCGGTCATAACTCCGGGCACTGACAGTATCCCTTATAACGAATTAAGCAAACAACTCACGGCGTTATATGATCCTTGCTGCAACCAGGGTCTTGCTGCAGTTAATAATCTTCTGCCAGAGGATGAGCTGGACGACTTGCTCGAAAACCTGATAAGAAAAGTGTGGAAAGAAAAAGGGATGCCCTCCACATTGAGCGATGACCTGGTAAAATACTATGCAGAGCAACTATGGCAGGCAATTGCCGGTGGATACGGGGATGACCTTACGACAGTTGACTTTGATACGCCTGATGAACAGATGCTGCAAAAATTACAAGAGAATGTATGGCAGTTCAGCGCAGCAAAAAATTACAGCCAGTTAAAAGCACTCAGTGAAGCGTTGGTGGATAGTAGTGGTAAAATAAGGGAGTATAGTGAATTTAAAAAAGCAGCATCCGCCATCAACCAGGAACATGCAGGAAGATTTTTACAGGCCGAATATAATATGGCCATCGGCAGCGGGCAGTTTGCCAGCAAATGGGTAGATATACAGAGAGACAAAGAACTACTCCCATTGCTGGAATTCAGTGCCATCATTGACGGACACACCTCGGATATATGTTTACGTCTTGATGGAATTATAAGACCAGTTGACGACATATTATGGGAGCAGTGGTACCCGCCTAATCATTGGGGAGAAAGAAGTGATGTGTTGCAACAGGCAGATGGTACCGTGACACCGCTGGATGATATTATATACCCGGATAAAGTACCAGCAATGTTCAAACGGAATATGGCAAAAGAAGGTTGGGCATTCCCGGAAGGACACCCTTATTATACCGGCAACCCGGATGGAGTAAAAGCGACTGCAAATAAATTAAGGAAGAAGTATGGCCAGTGATAACATACCGGCAGTATTCAAAAATCTGAGGGGTAAAATGAAAACTGCAATACAAACATTACCGAAAGTACTCGGCAATGAAGCAGTGAACTGGAGTAAAGAAAGTTTTAACCGGCAAGGGTTCCTGAATGAATCACTACAGCCGTGGCAAGCCAGAAAAAAGAGCAAGGGCAGGAATATGAATAAGGCAATACTTATTCAATCAGGAAGATTAAGAAGAAGTATCCGGGTAATCAGCAGTACTGAGAATACGGTGGTGATCGGTACCGATGTGCCATACGCAAGGATACATAACTATGGTGGCACAATAACCCAGGCTGCAAGAAGTGAAACATTTATACGCAACAGGAGAGGAACGGGTAGGGGCATCAATAAATATAAGTTCAAAAGGGGAACAACACCGGGTAGAGGTTTCTCTTACAAAGCAAGAGTTACTAATATGCCGCAGCGGAAGTTCATGGGCAACAGTGCCAACCTGCGGTTACGCTTATTCATTGTCGGCAGAAATCATTTAGCACAAAAACTAAAATAACTCTATGGCATCACCATTTAAACCATTGCTGATAGCGTTGCAGGATAAAAT
>JBEBIF010000080.1:0-11779 GCA_040080515.1 Chitinophagaceae bacterium
GAAAAGGATTTACCGTGCTGCCTGGTACTGAACAATGGGACCATTATGCCCCGTATTTTAAAATTTACCCCAGCACCCGGCAAATAATTGTTGCTGATGTTGACCTGGTACAAACTTCCTGCGGGTTTGGTGTACCGTTATATAACTATGCAGGAGAAAGAGATATCCATTTTGAGTGGGCAGAGAAAAAAGGGGCAGACGGATTGCAGGCATATATTCAGCTAAACAATCTGCAAAGTTTGGATGGCCTGCCTACAAGCATTGCAGCAGCAAAAAACAACAGCTGATATAAACCACAGCAGTTTTTCCTATTGATCTGGCTGGCGGGCCGCCTCTTTTTGAAAATCAAACTGGTGTGCTGTCCGTATCGCATCTTCCATTTCTATCCGGTAATGCTTGTAAGCGAAGAACGCTGCCGTCATAAACGATATAAGTGACATATAATACCAAACCGTAAAATGTAATTTCAGGAACAGCGACATCCGGTCAAACCCTGTATCATCTTCTCCCCAGTTCTTCGGAGATGACAATTGGGATTTGAATGACATCCTCAAATGGATCATCAGTGCGATCAGCAGCATTGCTGACAATATACCGGTGCACAGACCGATCAATGCCCTATGCCTGCTGCTGGTAAGTGAGAAGAATAATCCTGCAATGGCGGCAACCAGTGCGGCAATAGCAAAAATATTCATCCCCTCTGATAGCTGTTCTCTTGGTTTCATGGGACCATCCTTGCTGAGAGATTCGAACCCGTTTTGTAACCCGGAAAGCGCAGACGACTTCCAGGGAGAGCCGATAGCAATACCCAGGCCGGTGTTTTTTGCCATGGTCATATTATTGCATCGTATCTCCGCAAATGGAAGCAGGAATAACAGTATGCCTATAATAAATGCAACAGAGGCAGTGTACCTGTTCCGGAAAAACCGTTCACTTTCGCTGACTGAATAATAGACAGGTTTGGATAATTCTTCCATCAGGCATTATTAAGGCAGCAAGGTAAAATAAATAGAGCATACTCATCCACCTCTGTCACCCTGAAACATGCCCGCGGATCATTGGTACGACAGTTCCATGCGGATAACTGCTGTAACCACACAAATAATTACTTTTCTTACTCCCCTGTTCTTCCGGTAAATTTGTGTATGGTCAGACGTTCATTGGAAATTGTGGGCAGCAGCTTTAAAATGGCATTGCAGGAATTGTGGAAGAATAAACTCCGCACTTTTCTTTCTTTGTTTGGTATCACCATTGGCATCTTTTGCATCATCGGTGTACTGGCCACTGTGGGCAGCCTGGAACGTAATATTCAGAATGAAATAAAATCACTGGGCTCCAATACGATCTACATAGACAAATGGGATTACTCTGCCGGTGGCGGTCCCGATTACCCGTGGTGGAAATTTGTGAACCGCCCTTCCCCGAGTTACGAGGAGATGAAACAGATCAAAGAACGGACTCCCGGTGCCAAGTATGTGGCTTTTAAAATTGATGCACAGGATAATGTGGATTACAAGAGTAACAGCTTATCCGGGGTGCATCTCTACGGCATCAGTGAACAATTCAACAATATACAACCGATAGAGATCCAGTATGGCCGCTATATTACCGATGCAGAATTTTCACAAGGCAGTAATGTGATGGTGGTGGGTATTGAAGTGGCAGAAAAATTGTTTGGAAACGCTGAGATCGCTCCAGGAAAACAAATAACAGTAAGAGGAAAGAAAATGCTGGTAACAGGTGTTATCAAAAAACAAGGGCAGCAAATGATCGGTGGGTGGAATTTTGATCAGAACGTGGTAATTACTTACAAGTTTGCCCGCAACATCATGGATGAAAAAAAAGCCGACCCGGTAATAATGGTACAGGGCCAGGACGAACAAAGCAGTAAATCGCTGAAAGATGAACTGATGGGTTCCATGCGGGCTATCCGGAAACTGACACCGGTAAAAGAAGAAAACTTTGCGCTGAATGATGTAAACGATTTTAGTGATGCCATCAGTTCCATATTCGTGAACCTGAATATGGGCGGATGGGCCATTGCTGCCTTATCACTGATAGTGGGCATGTTTGGCGTGGCCAATATCATGTTCGTTTCGGTAAGGGAACGCACCAGCCAGATCGGTCTGAAAAAAGCGCTGGGCGCAAAAAAGAGGATCATACTGATCGAGTTTCTGCTGGAGTCAGCTTTCCTCTGTATCATCGGCGGATTGATCGGACTTACACTGGTGTACTTATTGACATTGGCATTAACATTGGCACTAAATTTCCCGGTATATATATCCACTTCCAACATGGTGATGGCCATTGGCATTTGTATAGTAGTAGGAATTGTGGCCGGTTATATCCCTGCAAGACAAGCCGCCCGTATGGACCCGGTAGAGGCGATAAGAGGAAAGTAGTTTTTCCTGATCTATCAGTTAATTAGTGTATCAGTTTATTAGTTAATCATGGGGAAGCCGTTACTTTTGTATTTACCTTTTTAACCAATTAACCAATAATCCCCTTGCCCACCATCCTCGCTATAGAATCTTCTTGTGATGAAACATCAGCCGCCGTTTGTGTGGATGGAAAGATACTGTCCAACATCATCGCCAATCAAACGGTGCATGAACAATATGGAGGTGTGGTACCGGAACTGGCTTCCCGGGCACATATGGAAAATATTGTACCCGTAGTTGCAGAAGCTTTGAAAGCCGCAGCTTGCAAACTTTCGGCTGTGGATGCCATTGCATTTACACAAGCGCCGGGTCTGATCGGTTCCTTACTGGTAGGCGGGCAATTTGCCAAGTCGCTGGCACTATCGCTGAACAAACCGCTTATAGCCGTACATCATATGCAGGCCCATGTGCTGGCCAACCTGATCGATGATCCCAAACCCTCTTTCCCATTCTTATGTCTTACAGTAAGCGGTGGTCATACTCAAATCGTGCTGTGTGAATCACCCACACAAATGAAAGTGATCGGAGAAACGATCGACGATGCAGCAGGAGAAGCATTTGATAAATCGGCCAAACTGCTTGGGCTTCCTTATCCCGGTGGCCCATTGATTGATAAATATGCTCAACAGGGTGATGGTAACCGGTTCCGTTTCCCGGAGCCAAAAATTAACGGGCTTGATTTCAGCTTCAGCGGGTTGAAAACATCCATTCTTTACTTTTTGCAAAATGCCGGTAAAAGCAATTTGTACAAAGAAGAGTTTAGCGCTACCGAAGAAGAACGGCGATCGTTTATACAAAATAACCTGGCAGATATTTGTGCATCCATTCAGCAACGCATCGTTACCATTTTATTGAACAAACTTAAAAAGGCAGCAATGGAAACCGGTATCCGGGATATTTGCCTGGCGGGTGGTGTTTCTGCCAATAGCGGATTGCGGCAGGCATTTATCGAAACAGGTAAAAAAAACGGCTGGCATACGTTTATTCCTGCTTTTCAATATTGCACCGACAATGCCGGTATGATCGCCATTACCGGTTATTATAAATACCTGGCCGGACAAACGGCAGACCTGTCGGTAAGTTCCACTGCAAGGGCTGAATGGTGAAGGAAATTACGAGCCAATCATAACATATAATAACGGTCCGTTTATGTCTAACTCCTGGTTCCAGTTCAAACAATTCACTATCCATCAGGACAAATGTGCTATGAAGGTGACAACGGACGGCTGCCTGTTTGGGGCCTGGGTGGCAAAACAAGTTGGAAGTAAGACGTTGGAAGTAAGGAATGCACTTGATATTGGAACGGGTACAGGATTATTGTCACTGATGCTGGCACAAAAAAATGATTGCCATATTGATGCGATTGAAATGGAGCAGGAGGCTTTTGAACAGGCCTCAGAAAACGCAGCCACATCTCCCTGGAAAGAACGGGTAAATGTGATGCAAGGAGATGTAAATACATTTGAATTTAAACAAGCCTATGATCTGATCATCTGCAATCCCCCTTTTTATGAAAAGGAACTGAAAGGTGATGATCTGAAAAAAAATACAGCGCATCATGATGCCGGTCTTCAACTTAACAGCCTGCTGACCCTGATCAGGAAAAACCTGGCAAAAGGTGGGCATTTTTTCTTATTACTCCCTTTTAAAAGACATGAAGAATTAAAAAAACTTTTGACTGAAAACTTGCTGCAGCTATCCCGGGTGTGCTTTGTCCGTCAGACCGTTTCCCATGATTTTTTCAGGGTACTGGTTTCCGGAAAAATAAGTGAGGATCATACGAAACCGGCTACTACAACTACAGCAGAGATAGCTATCAATGCAGTTAATAACCAATATACACCCGAATTCATTTCGCTGCTGCATGAATACTATTTGCACTTGTAACGGTGCCTGTTTCTTTTCGCCTCCTTCACAATTTTTTTCAACAGCAGTTACATTTTCATACCGTAAACACACTAATTACTGAAACCAGGCGGTACCAATATCCGGATATTATTACCCCTTTTATTCATTTTTTTAACTTATAAAAGTATAGTCATGAAAAACTTTTTTTTATCCCGCATTGTTGCAGTACTTATCACTTCCATTAGTTTACTAAGCTGTTCTAAAGACAGTTCCCTTAGATCACCCGCTGAACCTGCTAAGAATGATGAGATCAATTTGTCTCAAAAAGGTTTGAACCAGGGTTTTATTACAGGTGTGCTGTCGCCGGTACCGCTTGAGGCATGGGTTACCGCATATGGAAATAATGGCAGCATCAGCCAGGTGCGGCCAAACCCAGCCGGAAGTTTTCGGATCGAGAATTTACCGGGTGGGGAATACAATATCGTGATTCAATACATACCGGATGGTGTTAGCCCTGTTGATGAGAAATATTCTTATCATAAAATAGGAGGCATCCGGGTTTCCGGAACAACCGGCACCGATTTGGGAACAGTAGTGCTGCAATAACTTTGTATTGATCAAAAGAGGCTGTGTTAAAAATTGTGCTGAATTTATTTGTACAAATTTATACGATCAGCTTCGGGTAGCCTTCTCAATGCGCCATAACATTGTAATGGAACACCCGGATCTTAAAACGGCCTCTTTTGATCTTTATATTACTGCTTACCTTCTGCGTACTCTTTAAGATACCCGAAAGGTTCTGTCAGCTTTCCGCCTTTTACCATGGTCGCCCGTTCAATAATAGCAGAGCCATTGCTTACCAGGTCTTCCAGCACATGCTTGATCAGCTGTTCCCCAAAATACCGGGAGGCATCTCTTGGCAGTTCGTTGGGCAGGTTGCCTACCGCCATTATATCTATCGAATTCTTAAGGTAAGGTGCCGTCTTTTCCAGTGTAAGCTTATCAACACCATACACCGGCTCTTCAATGGTTTGATCACCCACATTAACAGGCACCGACCCGTTGGCATCATCAGTAATGTCGGCAATCGTTTGAATAATGAAGTTTTGCGATCGTGCATTTTCTTTTTCAAATAACCGGGGCACCCCTTTTTCCCAGTACACCCCGTTCATCAGAATATCGGTTTGTTCGGCATAGGGCAAAAATTTACAAGTATAGTTTTGTGGGTTTTCATGAAAATCCAGCCGTACGTAATTTCCAGTTTCTTTATGCAGGTACAATTCACCCCCTTTCAATTGGGTATAAACAGGGTACGAAAACCGCCGTTTCAGGTATTCATCGGGTTCCACTTCATGGATGCCCATCAGGTTCATTATCTCTAAAATGCCATGTGCCACCCGGCCCGAACCTGTTACTGCGATCTTTACATTGGGCAACCTTAGTCCAAAATAATTATGGATCAATTCCCTGAAACTGCGTTGTTTATAAACTCTGTCTAATTTAAATAATCCGGTCCTGTTCCCATACGCCATCATACCATTATGAGCACCTACCACACCCGCAAAAAACCCAAAGCCGATGATCCGCTGGCCATCCTCATGCTCCAGGCACTCATAATCCACCAGGTTGATCTGCTTGTCCAAAACGGCACGAAGCAATGGCTGATTATGCGGCTGTTTCTTTTTCGTATGAGAGAAAAAAAGATAGGTCTTGCCTGCTATTAATTGTTCCACCGGCACCTCTTTGATGCCCAATAAAATATCACAACCGCTGATATCTTCCTGTACCTCCACACCGGCCATCTGGTATTCCCGGTCGGAAAAACAACGGACAGCAGACGACTGTGCAATGACCTGTACCTCTGACGAATTTTTGTGTATCCATTTACATTGTGAAGGGGTGAGTGCCACCCTGTTATCTGCCGGAATCTTTCCTTCCCGAATTAGCCCAATCCGTATCATATCGCAATTTATCGTTTAAAAATCCCGCCCAAAACCGGGCTGCGCAAAGTTGCCGCTTAAAAGAATGCTAAACAAACTGATTAAAATCAACCGGGCTGGCATAATAAGTGTTGTAACTTTGATCGGTTATTTTTTCTGGTTCCCGGTTACATTCTCCCCTGCAGGATGTACACATAAAAAAGGTCTCTGTTATGGCAAAAAATCTCCTGCTTGCTGTCCTCGTTCTGGCTTCCCTGGGCTGGTATTCTTGTACCAAATCAGTGGATAACTCCGATGGTCCGGGCACACCTTACAAATTAAGTTATGGAGATTCCATTCTGTATATGAAAGCGTCGGGTACCAATATTGTATCCCCGACTGTTCACCGGGAAGGCCGCTATTCCGGTTTTCCGGAAGGCATTGAAATTGATGAAGTAACTGGCGCCATCAATATTGCCAACAGCGAAACAGGACTCCGCTACCGCATCACTCATGTATCACCAGCAGGAGATACCACCACCACACTTGTGGTACTTTCGGGAATCACATTCCGCGACCACTTTTACAATCTTTCTACCGGTGACTCCATAGCATTGCCCGTTTATAATTCGGATGACCGTCGTGTGTTACCACTTGACGGTTCCACATTTGATGAAGGCAATGTGGCCAATGGCGGAGGTTGTGCGGTAAAGACCGATAATGGAAAAATAAACCTCAGGGAAACGATCCGCAATGGTGTTTTTGGATTTCCTCCCCGTAATGATGCACAGGAAACCTTTGAGATCAAATACCGGGTGAATGATGCGAGCGGTAAATCTCTCAACAAACTGAAAGTGCTGCTCTACTGGTACAACACCATGGCCGATGTACCACAATATGTATGGGATATATTGAATGAGCGAACCACTCAGGGTGTTTTCCTTCGCAACGGCACTTTTGGTACAGGTGAATTCGGCCGCACAGAACAGGCCGCAAAACCAAGGCCTCCCTGTGTGATCATTGTAGATCATTAATTACTATATATTATAGTGTAAATTTGAAGTTTACCATCAGGCTTCTGTATGTACAAATTTGGCATCGCAATTCTCTGTACCATACTTGTTTTTCTTTCCTTTTCCCAGACTTCCGTTGAAAAAGAAACGGACAGTTTTTATACTGCTTATATTGCAGCAGATAATAATTTTACCAAAGCCATCTTTCTATCTGATAATGCCGGTGATGATGAGGTAAAGATCGCTGCATTCGAAAAAGTATATAAGCAGAGCCTTCTTGAATTCACTGTTCTTTTGCCCGGTCTTAAAAAAAACAACCTGGACTCACTGTATTTTATGGCTTCTGTAAAAACCGGGTTGATCCATGATTACTTTGATAGCAGTCAGCTGGCTAAAATAGCTTATACCAATGCGATAAAAATAAAGGAGCGGCTTCCTCAAATTGCTGATTCCTTTCTTTTTCAGCCATTACTGTTTGCCGGCAGCATTTATTACAGAACCGGGGAATTTGATTCTGCCCTGCTTTACCTGAAAAAAGCTGAAGCGATAAAAACCAATTACACCCAAAAGTTACAGGAAGAACAACGGCTGTATAACCTCCTGGGCGTATTATCCTATGAAACCGGCAACCTGGATCAGTCGCTGAACTATGTAGAGAAAGCTATTGAAAATATGTCCGTTACAAATAGTAACGAGAAAGCCCTTCTTATAAACTATCAGCTTAACATTGCTTCCATTTTAAGTAAGCTGGAAAGATATGCAGAAGCCGAAGCCGCACTGCAACAAACAAACCAGGATGAAATTTATAAGGATGAGATCAATCATAAACTGGGTTATATCTGTCTTAAGACCGCAAGACCCGGCGAGGCGATCCGGTATTTTGACAAGGTAAAATATCCCAATACAAAAAAGATCATAGACCTGTTGCTGAATAAAAGCAAAGCGTACCAGAATCTGAATGAACCAGATTCTGCCACTTATTACTTACTCAAAGCCAAAACAGAGAACCTGAAATGGAATGGGTCCAAAAAGAATATCAGTAATGGGATCATTTTCAAACAAGAGGCAGAGCAGTTGGTAATAAAAAAAGAATATCGTAATGCCCTTGCCCTGTACCAGCAATCCATATTACAATTCAGTAATACCTTCAGCAATACATCCACCGACGCCAACCCGGAAACCTTTAGTGGAACGTTTGCATTTATTGACCTGTTCAACGTTCTTACAGCCAAAGGTGATGTACTTAAACAACTCCATGATGAAACAAAAGATATCAAACAATTGGAAGATGCTTTAAATGCGTATCGCTCTGGTTTCAAACTGGCCGCCTATGTGGAAAAAACCTATAATTCTGATGAGGCCCGCCTCTTTCTTGGTAAAATAAAACACACCGTTCACAGCAAACCAATTGATATCAGCCTGCAATTATATGACCTCACCCATAAAAAAGAATTCCTGGAAGAGGCTTATTTATTTGATCAGCGGAATAAAGCCTCCGTTCTTTCCTTCAACATACAGGTAAAGGAGATCAAAACGCTGCATAAAGAAACTAACGAGCTGATCCAAAAAGAAGCACTATTGAAATCCGGAATCACCCGGCTTTCCATTAAAACAGCCACGATCACAGATACAGGAGAACTTCAAAAAAATTATGCTTCCATTCGTAATACTGAAATTGAGCTGGAACAAATACAGGAAAAAATTCAGCAAGACCCCGCCTGGCAACAGAAAAGCTCAATAGATCAGATACCACCAGTAGCTACACTGCAAAAAAAACTGGACCCGGCCACTACCCTTCTTTCATATCACTTGTCTGAAAATGAGTTGCTGATCTTACTGATAAGTTCAAACCAGTTTGAATACTTTAAATCACCGGTTGACTCTGCTTTCTTTACCAATATCGAGTTGCTCAAAAAATCATTAGCCAGCACTGCTGCCGATAGCCGGTATGCAGGCACTGCTGCTGCTACCAGCCTTTATGAAAAATTAATGTTGCCGCTGCAGGCCCGGATGCTGCAAAAAAAACGGCTGATCATTATTCCGGATGATGAATTGAACTACCTGCCATTTGAGGTACTGCAGGATGCTAATAAGAAATACCTGCTGGAAAAATTTGCCATTCAATACCAGTTTTCCACAGCACTGATCAGTAAACAAAACCATTCCCCTTCCCGGTATGGTATTTTGGCATTTGCACCATTCGCTTCTCATGAGTATGAAGGTCCGGATGGGGAACGGTTCAGTATGCTGCCCGGCTCCAAAGAGGAGACCGGCCAATTCAAGGGAACTGTTCTTTCAGATTCCATCGCAACTAAATTTGCTTTTTTACAACAGGCAAACCGGTACAACATCGTTCACCTGGCCACCCATGCCAGTGTGAATAACACAGAACCGATGCGTTCCTTCATTTCTTTTTACCCGGGTTCTCCTGATTATAAATTATATGCCCGTGAGATATATGACCTAGATCTTGATTCCCTGCAACTGATCATACTCAGCGCCTGCGAAACCGGCTCCGGCCAGTTAGTAAAAGGTGAAGGGCTAATGAGCTTGTCCCGTGCATTTACCTATGCCGGTTGCCCTAACATCATTACCTCTCTCTGGAAAGCAGAAGACAAGACAACAGCATTCATTACTGGCAGGCTGCATTATTACCTGTCAAAGAAATATACTAAGGATCATGCATTGCAGCAGGCAAAACTGGACCTGCTTCAAAGCAATGAAATAGATCCGCGGCTGAAATCGCCTAACTACTGGGCACATCTCATTTTTATTGGGAACTATGAACCGGGCCGGCATACCAACAACTGGTGGTGGATGGCAATAGTGTTAATTGCCGGAGCTTTTGTTTACTCGGTCATCAGCAGAAAAAAACCCCGTTCAAAGAACAGGGCCTGATAAATCGCAAGCATCAGAAAGTACGGTTGCTCACAGGAATTATTTATTGGTGCAGGGTGATATTGGGAAGATGCGTATCCTCCCGGTTCCGCACTATTACATTATTGATAACTGTATCCCGGTATCCATTCTGACCATCTATAAACACGGTATAGGTTCCGGCCGTTAATCCAACGATCTTAAATTCTCCGTCATCATCATCCGGGATAGCGGTAGCCGTATCAGATCCTGTTACAGCTTTTACAATAGCATCAGCAGCCCTTGGAAATACTTTACCTTCTATTTCACCGGAATGACTCCTGGTAAATATTTTAATATGTGATTTAAGCCGGTAGCCATTATTATTTCCGGAGCCGCTATTATCTACCTGGATGGAATTGCCCGCATCAAAATCGATCCAGAACAATACCTGGCCTGAGTTAGTAATTTCAAAATTGGTGCTTTCAATGTTGGCGATCACTTCCCTGTCTTCATTTTTTACTGTCAGCGGAAAACTTTGACCGTCTTTCATCACACTGTTTTGGGTACCCAGTGTCAACCGTATCTTTTTTACCCGTGCATTCGGCAAGGTGCCAATTGCGAACAAGGTATCCAGGCCATTGCGAAAACGGAGAATATTATATACCCCCGCATTAATGGCCAGGTTTACCCACCCATCATTGGGCAATGTATCATTTTCCAGCTTTACTTCCAGTTTGCGGATGTCGATAAACACACTGTCAAATACCGGGGTTTGATGATCAGTCAGGTAAATCGTTACCTGGTGCGGCTTATTGGGGTCCGTGGCAGCGCTACCGGAAACATCTTTCTGACACGAGTAAAAAATAAGGGTGGTGACGAGTACAGGCAGGATGGCCAAACGGATTACTTTATTCATACTTAGAGGTTTCATGTTTATAAATAGATTACCCCTGTTAGTCATCGCCGCCTTTTACTATGTAACCAAAAAAAACTCCCCCGTTTTCGGGAGAGCTTTACCATTAACCATATAGCTCTAACGCCATTTAAGCAGTTTTACCTGCCGGATCAGCTTGCGGGTGATCTTTGCATTATAGATATGAGTAGGGTCTTCCTTTATCCTGTGCATAATATCCAGGGCAAAATCATAATCCTTGTTACTTACATAAGCCAGTGAGAGATAGTATTCAGATTCATCATTCAGCACTTTTGCAGGTGCCTGCTTATTGAGTTGCAGCACTTCAGTAAAACAGTTGATGGCCTTAGTATTATCCTTAAGTTCCATGGCGGCCACACCACACAAAAACTCCTCTTTTGCAGTGCGTGTTGCAGCCGCATCATGCAGGCGCACCACTTCTTTATAATTGCCGGCCCGGTACGCTTTTTCTGAAGCTGCTTCTTCCAATCCGGGATCACGGGTGGTGCTCAGTTCAAATTTTTGATAATTAGCACCGTACACTTTATCAGAAGAAAGGGTAAAGAAATTATAGGCCATAAAACCACCCACTAATAAAATAATGCTGGCAGCCACTGAAGCTACATAGCGGATGATGCGCTTTGATCCTGCGACAGGTGTTGTTAATTTTTTAACGGGTGCTGTCAGTTCAGTCATCATTTGCTGGTGCAAGCCGGCCACTTTTTCTTTCAATCCGTAATACCGGATGGATTCACGGGTTAGCAACAGGCTGTCAAACTGCTGCTG
>JBEBIF010000081.1:0-11768 GCA_040080515.1 Chitinophagaceae bacterium
GTTATCACCCAATCAGAAGTGGCAGCGCAATATTCTACAGAAAAATTGATACAGACGGTTCAGGGTGTGCAGGGCAGTTTTTCACAAGTGGAAGGTTCGGGCTCCAGTTTCTCAGTAGGATCTGGAGCAACGTCTATTGGAGCCATGCTTGGCTTATTCCCATTGGGACTTGTTGCCACTCTCTTCCGGCCTTTTTTATGGGAGTCTGGCAGCCCCCTGATGTTCATCAGCGGATTAGAAGCATTTGGTTTTTTATACCTGACGTACCTTGGCTTTCGCAGAATTGGATTCAGAAAATTCTTTTCGTTGCTGATAAGTGAGTCCGTAATTGTGTTTTGCCTGGTATTCTCACTTTTGTTTGCAGGGATCATTGGAATTACCACCACTAATTTTGGCGCATTGGCACGGTATAAAATTCCTTGTATCCCATTTTACCTGTTCATGATGTTCATTGTCATGGATAAATCAAAGAAATTTTCACCCGATATTATTTTCTCCAAAAAGTTTTTTTAGAGTATGTGCGGTATCGCTGGATCCCTTAATTATAAACTGAACATCCCTCTTCTTACCAAAGACCTCTTTCACCGGGGGCCAGATGAGCAAACTACTTTTGAGGAAAATAATCTTCAGCTCCATCATCATCGCCTGGCTATCCTGGATATCAGTGGTGGCAAACAGCCGATGCATTTCCGGCATCTTACTATTATTTTCAACGGCGAGATATATAACCATCTTGAGGTAAGAAAAAAACATCAGCTCAATTGCAGTACCAACTCAGACACGGAAACAATTCTTCATGCATTCGCCAAAGCAGGACCCGATTTCCTGCAAGACCTTGATGGAATGTTTGCCCTGGCGATCTATGACAGGGAAAAACAACAACTCTTTATAGCAAGGGACAGGGCAGGCAAAAAGCCGCTCTATTATTTCACTAAAGGAAACCAGTTTGTATTTGCCAGTGAACTAAATGCATTACGCAACCAATTGCCGCTCACGATCCGGGAACAACATATTCAGCAGTATATCAGGATGGGCTATTTTTATAAATCATCCACTCCTTATAATGATGTGTATGAACTTCCTGCCGGCAGCTATGCGGTAATTCCAATCGCACAACCAACCGTACAAGCGATAAAATGGTGGAATATTCATTCTTTTTATAAACAACCGTCAACTGACGATTTTCAAACTGCTTCGCAAAAGGTGGATACCATCCTTCATGAGGCAGTGAAAAACAGGGTGGAGTCATCAGACCTGGAAGTAGGTTCTTTTTTAAGCGGCGGTATAGATAGTGGTATTGTAACGGCTATTGCAAAACAATACAACTCTTCATTAAAAACATTCACTGTTTCCTTTGATGGTGAGTATGATGAAGCACCGCTGGCAAAACTGGTAGCAAACCGATACGAGACAGATCACCACGAGATCAGGATATCTTTTGATAATCTCAGTAATGATATTGAAAAGATATTGAGCAATTATGGAGAACCCTTCTTTGACAGTTCGGCTATTCCAAGTTACTATGTAAGTGAGGCTGCCAGGAAGCATCTTACTGTTATATTGAACGGAGATGGGGGAGATGAAGTGTTTAGTGGTTATCGGCGGTATGTGCCTTTTGCGAAATACGATTTTTTCAGTTCGGGTGGGTTTACAAAAAGATGCGCCCGGCTGCTGTTTACAATTTTACCAGCATCAAACAACAAGAAAAGCAAGTACAATTATTTTTACCGGCTTGTTGACCTGGCAGGAAAGAACAACCTGGATACCTATCTTTCTTCCACTATCGACAGCTTTGAAGGATTTGATAAGTACCTGGTTCATGATACACAGTACCTGGATGCCGTAAGAACCGATTTCGCAGTGATGAATGAATCCGGCCTTTCAGGGTTGCAAAAGATCATGAACCTGGATTTTGACAATATATTGCCCGGCGACCTGCTGGTTAAAATGGATATAGCCACCATGGCCCATTCACTGGAAGGCCGCAGCCCGTTGCTCTGCAAGGGATTACTGGAGTATGTGCCAGCAATGGCAGATAATTATAAAATAAAAGGTACCCAGACAAAGTATTTGCTGCGCAAACTGGCAGAGAAATATTTACCGGAAGAATTGATCAACCAGCCGAAAAGAGGATTTGAGATACCGCTGAAGAAATGGATCGATAATGAACTGAAAGATATGATCGCTTCTTATATTTTATCTCCGGACGCTTATTGCAGCAACTTTGTGCAACCTGGCTTTATTGAAAATATCTGGCAAAGAAAAATAAAGGTGGGAGATGAAAAAAGGGCCAAGATGATCTGGACATTGTTTGCCCTGGAAGTGTGGTACAAGAAATGTTATTTAAAAAATGCCTAAGCTTATCCGTATCACTACTGCCCCTCTTTCATTGAATGTGCTGCTGAGCGGCCAGATGAAGTATATGAACGAAAATGGATTTGAAGTGGTAATGGTAAGCAGTGATGGTAAAGAACTGGATATTGTAAAACAGAATGAAGGTTGCCGTCATCACATTGTACCAATGACGAGACGGATGACACCTTTTGGCGATCTGCGCTGCCTTTGGTTGCTGTATCGTTTTTTCAGAAAGGAGCAACCGGATATCGTTCATTCACATACACCGAAAGCAGGATTATTAGCCATGCTGGCAGCGAAGTTTGCCGGGGTAAAGATCCGCATACATACAGTAGCAGGCCTCCGGTTTGTTACCACCAAAGGAATGGGGCGCCGGGTATTGATCTTTATGGAGAAACTAACGGGTAAAGCTGCCACACATGTTTGGCCCAACAGCTTTTCTTTAGAAAAATATATCCGGGACAATAAACTGGTAAAGCCTGCCAAACTGGAAGTGATAGGCCGTGGTTCCAGCAATGGAGTGAAACTTATAAGATATTCTGCAGCAGCCATACAGGAGGATAAGTTACAGGAAATAAAAAAGCAGGTAAAGTATGATCCATCGCTGCTTTACTTTTTATCCGTTGGCAGGATCGTACATGATAAAGGGATGGATGAATTGCTGAATGCGTTTGTACGAATTCATGACATGAACCCCAATGCCCGCTTACTGCTGGTAGGTGCTTTTGAAGATGAAGTAGATCCGGTGAGTGCAACAGCGAGAGAACTCATTCATACACATCCGGGAGTGATCATGGCCGGCTGGAGTGATGCGGTAGAGTATTACATGTATTTTTCCTATGCCCTGGTGCATCCATCACACCGGGAAGGATTTCCAAATGTATTGTTACAGGCTGGCGCTATGCTTTGTCCTGTTATTTGCTCCCGCATAGACGGCAACATTGATATAGTAACGCATAACAAGACCGGGTTGATAGCTGAAGTAAAAAATGAAGAAGCATTATTTCAGCAAATGAAATATGCCATCGAAAATCCTGCTATCATTAAGCAATTTGCCGCCACACTCCGGCAGCAGATTGAACAGTATTTTGACCAGCCAATCGTACACTCCCTCCTCCGCAAACGGTACTTCGAATTGCTTGGGAAACAATGATTTCCCGCCTGCAATCGGAAAACTACGAGCTCTTCAAAAGTAGTACTACCTGATTTCCCTTTTCTTTCTTTCTAAAATTTGGACTGCCGGAATTTGACTTCTACTTTTAAGTCAGAATCCAATAAATCCAAATCGAATGAAAACCACTTTGAAAAAGCCAGTGGCTATTGTGGGCTATTCCGGTCATGCCTATGTTATCATCGACATCCTGCTGAGTGCAGGACGCCTGGTAACGGCCTACTGCGACCAGGAAGCCAAAGAATTTAACCCCTATCATTTAGAGTATCTCGGAAAAGAATCAGATGTGATCAACAAGCTGAAGAAGTTTGATTTTTTTGCATGCGTGGGACATAATGGTATCCGGGAAAGAATTCATACCAATCTGAGCCAGTATTTAGGTAATCCCATTAATGCTATTCATCCGAGTGCCGTTATTTCTTCCTCTGTAAAAATGGGAGATGGTATCATGATCGCTGCCAATGCCACATTAAATCCATTGGTGGAATTGGGCCGCGGAGTTATTTGCAATACCTCTACCAGTATTGATCATGAATGTATAATCGGAGATTTTACACATATTGCTCCGGGGGCAGTTCTTTGCGGAAACGTAAGGGTGGGAAGAAACACTTTTATCGGGGCTAATTCGGTGATCCGCCAGGGTATTATCATTGGTGATAATGTAACGGTTGGGGCCGGAACAGTAGTGGTAAAAGACATACCGGACGGCGCTACCGTAATAGGCAATCCTGCGAAGAACCTCGTAAAAAGGCCTTCCCGCAAACTGGTGGCTGCATAAAAAAGATATACTAAGATTACACTATTTATAACCCGGTGCAACACACCGGGTATTTTTATGGAACAAGCTTCCAAAAACCAGGACGTACTAAAGTTATATTGCTAATTATCAATACCTTTGGCACCTGAAAAGCCACATAATACACCTTACTTTGAAAACCGCGGAACCGAAGAATCTAAAAGTTTTATTCCTTAGTAAAAAGGATAATGAATATGCCCAACGGGCGGCTGCTTTTGTAAAGCAACATTTCTCCCAACTGCTGATTTTTGAAGGAGGCCGGAAAGACAAACTTCCCCCTGAAGTACTGAACTGGAAAGGCGACCTGCTGATCTCCTTCATTTCTTCGTGGATATATCCAAAATCGCTTTTGGAAAATGTCCGCTTTGCCGCCATCAATTTTCATCCCGGCAGCCCGGAGTATCCCGGAACAGGGTGTACCAATTTTGCCATTTACAACGGCGAAAAAGAGTATGGTATTACCTGCCACCATATGGATACAGGGGTTGACTCGGGCAGCATCATCCGGGTAGTGCGTTTTCCCGTGAAGGAAGAAGATACCGTGTACAAGGTTACACAACACTGTTACAAACTGATCGAGGAAAGTTTCTACGAATTAATGAATTGTATCCTGGAGCAGAGACCCCTGCCGGTTACTAACGAGCAGTGGAAAAGAAAACCGTACACAAGAAAACAATTGGATGAGCTTTGCACCATTACGCCAGATATGTCCGAAACAGAGATCGAAAGGCGTATAAAAGCAACAACGTATAAAACACCGTGGGCCTTTACCAAAATAGGCGATCATATTTTTAAACTACAAGCCGCGAACAAGTGATGACTACTGATACAATGAAAAAAATATCGAAAAGCCCTCTTACCGGAAAGGAATATGCAATACCAGACGTACTGGATGATAAGAGCGGCATTGATGCTTTTGCAGCATCACATCCCGGTAAAAAAATAGTGGTGGTGCAGGGTCTTGGATTTGTGGGTTCGGTGATGGGACTGGTTGTGGCCAATGCACTTACAGAAGAGTATGCTGTGATAGGAATTGACCTGCCAACTCCCGCCTCTTACTGGAAAATTCGTTCCATTAATGAAGGGGTGTTTCCCATAATAGCCAGCGACCCCAAGATCGACCTGTATTATCAGAATGCATTGGCAAAAAAGAACTACTATGCCACTTACGACAGCCATGCCTACAGCAAAGCCGATGTAGTGGTGGTGGACATCAACCTGGATGTACAGAAGCAAACCGGTATTAATAATGAATTAGAAGGATACAATGTTGATCTCACACCCTTCAAAAAAGCAATAGAGGCTATTGGCACAAATTGTAAGGAAGATGTATTGGTGCTGGTAGAGACAACTGTGCCACCGGGTACTGCTCAGAAAATTGTACGTCCAATATTAGAAGAATGTTTAACAAAACGGGGACTGCCCACCGATAAAATAAAAGTGGGACATTCTTATGAGAGAGTGATGCCGGGACCTAAGTATATTGATTCCATCCAAAACTTCTACCGGGTATTTGCCGGTACTGATGAGAAGAGTGCAGCAGCTGTAGAAACGTTTTTGCGTACCGTGATACGCACCGATGAATATCCCTTAACAAAACTCGGCAATACCAATGCTACTGAAATGGCGAAAGTGCTGGAGAATTCCTTCCGGGCCATGAACATTGCTTTCATGGTGGAGTGGAGCCGCTTTGCAGAAGAGGCTGGCGTGGATATTTATGAAGTGGTGAATGCCATACGCATGCGGCCTACGCATAAGAACATCATGCTGCCGGGGTTAGGTGTGGGTGGTTATTGCCTGACGAAAGATCCGCTGCTGGCAAGCTGGGCACGAATGAACTTGTTTGGCAGCGAAGAAAAATTAACCCAAAGTGAAAAAGGCGTACACATCAATGATAAGATGCCACTATATGCATTTGAATACTTACGATCGCAGCATAACGGTTCCCTGGAAGGAAAGAAAGTACTGTTGCTGGGAGTAAGCTATCTTAATGATGTGGGTGACACCCGGTATACTCCCGTAGAAGGATTTTATGACCAACTGGAAGCCGCAGGCTGCGAGATCGTGTTACATGATCCACATGTAAAATACTGGGAAGAAAAAGATATTTGGATAAACCAGGACCTGGATGAACTGATGAATGGCGTGTACGATGTAGTTGTTGTCACCACCGGGCATAAGGATTACAGAAACAATGCATCGCTGATAGAAAAAATAAAGCAACAGCCTGCTGGAGTGGTGTACGACACAATTGGGGTGCTGACGAATGAGGAAATTAAGTCACTGAGTGAGAAGCATACGGTGAAAGTGATTGGAAGAGGGGATTTGTAACCCCCTGTCCCCCTAAAGGGGGGACTTAGATTGGAGATCCAATATGTCACGGAAAAGATTCTAAAGAAAGGTAAGGCGATCAGGTTTAGTCCGAACCCCGAAGGGGTTCAACATAAATAACCCCGGATGTAATCCGGGGAAGAAAGCGACAAGTGTATTCTGAACCCCGATAGGGGTTCAATGTCAGTAGCCCCCGATGTAATCGGGGGTAATTGAAAGCGACAAGTGTATTCCGAACCCCGATAGGGGTTGAATATGAATAACTCCGGGTGCAACCCGGGGAGAGAAAACGACGAATGTATTTCCGAACCCCGATAGGGGTTCAATGTCAGTAGCCCCCGATGTAATCGGGGGTAATTGAAAGCGACAAGTGTATTCTGAACCCCGATAGGGGTTCAATGTCAGTAGCCCCCGATGCAATCGGGGGAACAGAAAGAAGTGAATGTATTCAGAACCCCGATAGGGGTTCAACATTGATGAGTAACGAACCGGACGATGAAGTGTCCACCTACGCTATGGCTTCGGTGGATAAATGCGACGCAACGAAGATGATCAGGGAACTGAAGTTGGTAAATAAAAAAGAAAACTTAGAATATGAAGAATCTTAACTCCCCTTCAGGGGATGGGGGTACTAAAAATGTATTGTTATTAGGAGGCGCCGGATTTATTGGATTTAATATCGCTAAATACCTGGCGGAGAACCGTGATTACAAACTGACCATTGCCGACAACTTTGCAAGAGGCAAGCAGGATGATTATTTTACCGAACTGGTAAATAAACATAATATCACGGTGGTGCCCGGCGACTTTACCGATCCGGCTACATTTAATGAACTGGAAGAAGCCTACGACCAGGTATATATGCTGGCATCGGTAGTAGGAGTGGATAATGCCAATTCTATTCCGCATGAGATCATACGCATCAATACCGCTTTAATTTTTAATACACTGGAGTGGGTACGCCGTTGTAAGATCGGCAAAGTACTGTTCACTTCTACGAGTGAATGTTATGCCGGAACGATTGAAGCATTTGGTTATGTAACACCAACGCCGGAAGAAGTGCCGCTTTGTATCCAGGAGATCGGGCATCCCCGGTTTACCTATGCAGTAACGAAGATGCTGGGTGAATCGGGTTTCTTAAACTATGCAAGGATACTGGGATTTGAAACCACAATAGTACGTTATCATAATGTATATGGACCAAGGATGGGTTTCAAACATGTGATACCTCACCTGGTGGTGCGATATAGAAAGAATGAAGAACCGTTCAAAGTGTATGGGCACGATCAGACAAGGGCCTTCTGCTATATCTCTGATGCAGTGATGGGTACGGTGCTGGCGATGGAACAGCCGAATACGAATGGAGAAATTTATCATATCGGTACACAAGATGAGATCACCATTGGCGATCTGATTCACTATGCCGGCGACCTGATGGGCTTTAAAGGCACATATGAAAATGCACCAACTTATCCCGGTTCCGTAAGCCGCCGGTGTCCCGATATCACCAAGGCAAGGACACAATTAGGCTTTGAACCAAAAGTAATGTGGAAAGAAGGATTGAAGAACACCGTGGAATGGTATAACCAATATCTTGAATCAGGAAAATTAGTATATGAGTAATGAAAAGTTTATTCCGCTCAGTGTTCCGAATGTAGCGGGAAATGAATGGAAGTATGTAAAAGACTGTTTGGATACCGGCTGGATATCATCAGTCGGTTCGTATGTTACACAATTTGAACAAATGGTGGCCGACTTTGCGGGAGCAAAATACGGCGTAGCAGCAGTAAACGGAACAGCAGCGCTGCACATTGCCTTATTATTAAGCGGGGTGAAGCAGGACGATTATGTGATATTGCCCAACCTTACATTTGTGGCTTCTGCCAATTCAATCAGGTACCTGGGTGCCGAACCATTGCTGATAGATGCTGATCCCGAACTCTGGCAAATGGACCTCGACCTGCTGGAAGAATTCCTGGAGAATGAAACCGATGAGAAGGACGGGCATTTGTTTTACATAAAAGATGGCCGCCGCATCAGCGCTATCATGCCCGTACATATACTGGGTAATATGTGTGATATGGACCGCTTCTTATCTATAGTAAAGAAATACCCGCTGCCAATTGTAGAAGACGCTACGGAGGCTTTAGGTACTACATATAAAGGAATAAGTGCCGGCAAATTCAGCCCGCTGGCCTGCTTTAGTTTCAATGGAAATAAGATCATCTCTACCGGCGGTGGCGGTGTGATAGTAACCGATGATGAAGCATTGGCCAAACATGCCAAACATTTGACCACTACCGCCAAAGCCAGTGCCGATGAATACTATCATGATGAGGTGGGATACAACTACCGCCTGGTGAATGTACTTGCGGCCATTGGTGTAGGACAAATGGAGTTGCTACCGTCCTTTATCAAAAGAAAAAGAGAATGTGTGGCTTTTTACAAAAAAGAACTGGAAGGAGTCGGCGACATCCGCTTTCAGCAGGAGCTGAGAGATGTGGAAACCAATGGCTGGTTATTCACCATTCAAACAGATAAGCAAAAAGAATTGTTGGCGCACCTGAATGCCAACAAGATACTCAGCCGCCGCTTCTGGATGCCGATGAACAAATTGCCGATGTACAAGGATTGTGTGTATGTGCAGCAAAAAGACAATTCAGATTATATTTATAATACTTGTTTGAGTATTCCCAGTTCTACCAGCATTACAAATGAAGAACTGGAAATAGTGGTAAGAGAGATCAAAGCGGCTATCGGATAATTATATTAATTGGACCAGCTGCAGTGCTACTATCAACTGCTGTTGCGTCGCATTTATACACCGAAGCTTTAGCGTAGGCGGACACTTCATCGTTCTGTTCTTTATTCAGCAATGAAAGACACTTACATACAATTATTCACTTCAAATAAGTCAGGGCTGTGCCCTGGTGGTCTCCTCCTTTGGAGGAGGTCGGGAGGAGGCTATGTATAAACTCATCAAACGTTTTTTCGACATTCTCTTCTCGCTGGTAGCGATAATCATATTGCTGCCGGTCTTTATTCCTATCGTCATACTGCTGTTACTAACAGGTGAGCATGAAGTATTCTTCCGGCAGGAACGGGTGGGCTATAAGAATAAGATCTTCCGCATCTGGAAATTTGCCACCATGCTCAAGAATAGCCCCAACATGGGCCATGGTGATGTGACCGTAAGAAAGGATCCCCGCATTACTTCTATCGGACGCTTTTTGCGCCAGAGCAAATTCAACGAATTGCCGCAGGTGATAAACATCCTTACCGGCGATATGTCTTTCGTTGGCCCCCGGCCATTGATGAAAGTCGGCTTCGACCGCTACTCCGATGAAATGAAATCGAAAGTGTATAATACCCAGCCGGGATTAACAGGTATTGGCTCTATTGTATTCCGCGATGAAGAACTCATCATCACCCAAAGTAAGTTACCGCCACACGAATGTTACCGGGATTTTATTTTGCCCTACAAAGGTGCCCTGGAAGTATGGTATCAGCAGCACCAGAATTTCTACACCGATTTTATGATCCTGTTCCTAACCGCCTGGTATGTGGTGTTTCCAAAGAGCAACCTGGTGTTCAAAGTATTCCCTTCATTACCCAAAAGAAAATTCGGAACAACTTTACAGTAAATAGTAATTTCGAAAGCCACTTGAATTGCCGGTATGTTTAAACTGTTTTCAAAAAATAAATCTTCCAAACCCGATTTCAGCCTGCTGGGAACAGATATGCATTCTCACCTCTTGCCCGGTATTGATGATGGCTCTCCGGATATTGCCACATCGCTGACCCTTATCAAAGGGATGATGGAACTGGGGTTTACCAAACTGATCACCACACCACATATCATGTGGGATATGTATCCCAACGACAGGGATATCATTCTGAAAAAACTGGATATCGTAAGAGAAGCAGTTGCCAAAGAAGGATTGGATGTGGAGATCAATGCAGCGGCAGAATATTTCCTGGATGAGCATGTGGCCGGAATGGTAAAGCGTAATGAACCACTGCTTACGGTAAGCGGCAACCTGGTATTAACAGAGTTCTCGATGGCCTACCCATCTCATGGATTAAAAGATATTTTATTTGATATGCAGATGCAGGGATATCAACCCATCATTGCACACCCGGAAAGATATATTTACCTGGAAAAGAGTAAGGAGTTTTACGACGAACTGAAAGATATAGGCTGCCTGTTCCAGTTGAACATTACTTCTCTTGGCGGCTTCTATGGTAAATCCGTACAGGAGCTGGCGCAGTACCTGCTGAAAAAGGAGTATTATGATCTTGCCGGTACCGACCTTCATAATGTGCGTTACCTCGAAGCACTGCACAACCCGGCACTGGCACTACCACTTCAAAAACTGGCAGATTCCGGAAAAATGAAAAACAAAGAATTGTAAATGAACCCGCTGCCCGGTTAGTTTGGTACTTCCCCCGAACTTTTTTATTTTTTGGTTGTAGTATCAGCAGACATGAATGCTTTCACCATAAAGGACCTTGAAAATCTCTCCGGCATTAAAGCCCATACGATACGCATATGGGAGCAGCGGTATAATTTCCTGAAACCACAGCGCACCACCACCAATATCCGGTATTATACAAACGATGAATTAAAAACGATCTTAAACATTGCCCTGCTGAATAAATATGGCTACAAGATCTCGCATATTGACCGTATGCAGCCGGCAGAGATCAAAGACCGGATACTATCACTCGGAGATGCAAAGGCCATACAGGAAAGAGTGGTGAATGAACTGGTACAGGAGATGGCCGACCTGGATATGGACAAGTTTGAAAAGATCCTCAATAATTATATAGCAGCAAAAGGAATTGAACGGACGGTACTGCAGATCATCTTTCCTTTCCTGGAGAAGATAGGGATACTCTGGCAAACAGGACATATACACCCGGGACAGGAACACCTCGTCACCAATATCATCAGGCAAAAACTGATCGCTGCCATTGAAGCTACTATGCCGCCGGTAAAGCTAAATAAAACAGGTATCCTTTTTTTGCCAGAAGGGGAGCATCATGAACTGGGACTGCTCTTCATGTATTACCTGCTAAAAGCAAAAGGAGCAAGTGTCATTTATCTCGGCG
>JBEBIF010000470.1:0-2689 GCA_040080515.1 Chitinophagaceae bacterium
TCCAGGCATGGCCCGCCGGAGACAGTCAGCGGCTGATCGACAAGTATGAATTGAATCAATACATCAGCACCCGGCAACTGGCACTACCAGCCGAAGAACCTGATAGTAATAAATCTATATCGCTTTTTGGTGATGCAGCCTTTACAATGGATAGTGTTTCCATGGTAAAAAAAATGAAAGGCAGTGAAAAAGTATCGAATATTTATTCTTCAGAAGTAACCCGCAGCAGCAACAGGGATGCCTGGATCAGCCTGCCGGGCACAGCAAGTGAAATAAAAGAGATACAAACATTATTTGATAAACATAAAATAAAAGCAGTTTCTTATTCTCAACAAATGGCTACAGAAGAACAGTTCAAGACGCTAAGCGGCAGCGCTACTGCTATTCTTCACCTGGCCACTCATGGATTTTTTTTACCTGACCCGGAAAAGAAAAGACCTGGCGGATTTTCCGCAGGCGAAAATGTTTTCAGACTGGCAGATGATCCTATGTTGCGCAGCGGAATCGTTTTAGCGGGCGTTAACCGGGTATGGAGCGGCTTGTCGCCAATAGAAGGACGGGAAGATGGTATAATAACGGCCTATGAAATATCACAACTTGATCTGAGAAACACAGACCTTGTTGTACTGAGTGCCTGTGAAACAGCGTTGGGAGATATAAAAGGAAATGAAGGAGTATTTGGGTTACAGCGGGCTTTCAAATTAGCCGGAGTAAAGAGTATGGTCCTGAGCCTTTGGAAAGTACCTGATAAAGAAACAGCAGAGCTGATGAAAATTTTTTATAAGAATTACCTGGAAGGTAATTCGGCAAGAGAAGCATTCAGTATGGCGCAGCAGGAAATGCGTAAGAGGTACAGCCCTTATTATTGGGCAGCATTTGTGCTGATAGAGTAAGAGCACTATTTATTTTACATACATCTTATCCTGGATAGCACTGACCTTATTCAGAAACGATACCCGGCTTGCAGGATCTGTAATTGTTCTCGAAAATTCTGTCGATGCATTAAGTACCGCAGTGTAAAGCCGTGTAAGCTCCAGGTAATTGCCGGCATACGCAGGGTTTTCTTTTTGTTTTTTTTCATCACCTATCCGGGCATCCACTACTGTTTGCATGGCATCCAGCACTGAAGCTTCATCTTTTAAACCGGCAATATCAATGGAAGGAATAGTGCTGATGTCTTCGGCTGGGGCCACAGTTTGAGGAGTATCTTTTTTATTATTTCCACTACAGGTAATAAATAATAAAAATATGGCAAGCAGGCATGCCGCCGGCAGCACGGGTGGTTTCATAACAGGTCGTTTTGGTGTTATAGTAAGGTACGACTTGTTTTGAAACCCTTATCGCTTTATTCATGCACACATAACACGGGCACATGAGACTGGAAGATCAGCTGTTTAGTAGAGCTGGGTTTAAATAGGCCCTCCAGCAGCTTGTGTTTTTTTGGAATAGCAATTACAAGATCAATGTTATTCTTTTCAGCAAAATCCCGAATGCCATCCTCCACATCTTTGTTGTCAATAAAATGATAGACCGGCTTGCATTCTTCCAGCAGGGTATGCAGCAGGGCCGATTGTTCGGGCGTTTCCGGTTTAAAATGTTTGTCGTGATAATCCACATTCAATACATGCAACTCTGCCTTGAATGCAGCAACAAAGTTTTTAATGATATGAGAAGGCGTAGTAGACACTACTTCTCTAAAATCGCAGGCAAAGCCGATCTTTTTAATACCAGCGCCAAATTGTTTGCCTGGTGGTACACTGATTACAGGCCATTTCAAGTGGCGGATGGCAGTAAGGGTATTGCTGCCAAACAATACTTTTTCCAGCCCGGAAGTCCCTTTAGCACCCATCACTACAGCAAACGGGTGAATCTTTTCACACAGGGTTTCCAACTCATCACTGGTGTTACCCATCACCGCTTCGGTATAAACCATCAGTGAGCCGGAGGTAATATGCTCCACTTCTTTTTTCAACTTTTCAAGCCGCTCTTCAGCGCCTTTCTTTAGCTCCTCCACAGATATAAGTACGATCGGCGTGTCTGAATAACTTACCGGTATCTGGTAGGCATTGAAAAGTAACAAATTGGCATTCACCGCTTTTGCCATATCAATACCATAATGCAGTGCATTAGTGGCAACGGGAGAAAAATCGGTAGCAATGATAATTGTTTTCATAACTGAAAGCTTTGAGTTAAAGCTAACAAGAGCTATGCCGGGAATGTATGACAGCCATCAGCCGGCAGAATGATTCTATTGTGGAAAACACACCCCAAAGCATCTTACTGGCAAAATAAGCTTATGACAGATGTGCAACCCGCTTCTCTGAAGCCCCGCCACAAGGCCGGTGTTCGAAAAATGATACGGCACAACCTGAAAATTGATATGACCCCAATGGTAGACCTCGGGTTCTTACTCATCAGTTTTTTTGTGATCACTGCAGAACTAAGCAAGCCCGTTGTTTTGAAGCTTAATATGCCCGCAGATGGACCGCCCATGGACCTGGGAATGTCCAATGCATTAACGATCATCCCGGATGCGGATAATACTATCTGGTACTATTTTGGAAAATGGGAAGATGCAGAAAAGTCGGGAACCATTTATGCGGCAACATTTGCCGGAAGCAACAGCATCAGGGATGTGATAACAGCAAAGCAGCAGCAGTTGGACAACGATATCAAAAGCAAAGAAAAA
>JBEBIF010000082.1:0-11724 GCA_040080515.1 Chitinophagaceae bacterium
GGTGACCTTAATGCCTTTATCCAGCCGCCCACGGAAATTATAGGATACAATTTCATCATCCGTCACCTCGCACACATCGCCGTCAATAGTTCCTTTTACTCTTTTTACAATATAGTAAAGGGTGTCGTTTACAATAAACTCGCTGCGGGAGTAGCCATATACCTTGCCTTTATATTCGGTGAGGGCTATTTCAAAAAGCTGGTCTTTGCGAACGGTGCTGCTGTCATTATGGAGGGCGCCTGTCCAGAGGCCGGTCAGCGATTGTCCATAAAAAAACAATGGGGATAAAAGCAAAAGCAGGGTAAGCTTAGACCTTTTCAGACGGAATACGGACTTGAAGAAGAAGTGCGGCATTTTCAGGGGTTACGGATTTACAGTCAACTGATTGTAATAACGAATTTATGCCTTCCCGATTGTGCAAAGATTTGAAATAATGCTTGTCGTAGTATTTCAGCAAAATGTCGAAACTTTCCGTGATTTTGCCCTCATTTAGCAGTAAAATGGCTGTTTTTGCGTTCAAATGGCCCAATTTCTGGGAAATCCGCCCAATCGCATCTGTCACTTTTTCCGGGTCAAGCTGACCATATTCCTGAACAATATGTTTGAGCCGCTCCTCAAATGGAATATCCAGAAAATACACCGGCGACTGCCGCATATTCTTCCACAGATCGTGAGGAATATTCACCTGGCCAATACGCTGGGATTCATCTTCGAGCCAAATGGAACCCCCAAACCCCCCAATGGTGGCCTTCGGAGACTCCGTATTTTGCTCGCCACTCACAACTCTCAGCTCGGAGCTTAAAAGGTTCTCAAACATCTCCTGTCCCGGTTGCTTTGGCATACCAATATTGCCGAAGGCAGAACCTTTATGATTGGCGATACCTTCCAGGTCAACAATGGTCTCGCCTTTTTCTTTCAGGGTTTTTAATAGTTCCGTTTTGCCAGAACCGGTGTAGCCGCCGAGAATATTGAATTGAAAAGGCTGTTTGAATGTATCCAGCACATAGTTCCTGAATTTTTTATAGCCACCAATAAGGGTGTACACTTTAAAGCCATACATATCCAGCAACCAGGAAACAGCGCCGCTGCGCATACCGCCCCGCCAGCAATAAACAAGTACGATTTTAGAAGTTGGAAGTACTGGAGTCGTACTGTTGCCAGCTTCGTACTTCTTACTTTGTACTTCTAATTTGCTTTCAACACTTTCAACTAAGCTTCGCATCTTGGGTCCAAAGAAATCCAACCCGAGCTTGATGGCCTGCTCCCTGCTTTCCTGTTTATAAGCGGTACCAACGACTTTTCTTTCTTCATCAGTAAATAAAGGAAGGGAATGGGCACCGGGAATATGAGCATGATTGTATTCGCCTGGGCTACGTACGTCAAACACCGGATGGAGTTTTGATAGTTCCAGGAATTGCTCGATATGTATCTTTTCTGCTGCCATTAATTTTGTAAGCCACGAATTACACGAATGTCACGAATAAATACAATTAAGTAAAAATTGATTGCCTTCGGCAAAAGAACCCTTTATTCGTGAGATTCGTGTCCACAGGGTCCTGCGGATAATTAGTGGCAAAAAAAAGCCGCTCCCCAAAGGAACGGCCTGTATTCATTCTCAAATTACCTAATTATCACATTTCCACATTTGCCTACCTGTTCATACTCGCCAAAAACTCTTCATTGTTCTTAGTGCCTTTCATCCGGTTTTGCAATTCCCGCATCGCTTCTTCTGCATTCATATCGGTAAGATAAACACGGAGCAGGTTCATCCGCTGCAGCACGTCTTTATCCAGCAACAGATCATCACGACGGGTGGAAGATGCCACCAGGTCGATAGCAGGATAGATTCGTTTGTTGGCCAGTCGGCGGTCCAGTTGCAACTCCATGTTACCCGTTCCTTTGAATTCTTCAAAGATCACCTCGTCCATTTTGCTACCAGTATCCACCAATGCAGTGGCAATGATAGTTAAAGATCCGCCATGTTCTATTTTACGGGCAGCACCGAAGAACTGCTTTGGCTTTTGCATTGCATTCGCTTCCACACCACCGGATAAAACTTTACCGCTGGATGGAGCAACAGTATTATGTGCTCTTGCCAAACGGGTGATGGAATCCAACAGTATCACCACATCGTGTCCGCACTCCACCAGTCGTTTTGCTTTTTGCAAAGCAATGGTAGAAACCTTCACATGTTTTTCAGCCGGCTCATCAAAGGTGGAAGCAATTACTTCACCTTTAATGCTGCGTTCCATATCGGTCACCTCTTCCGGACGTTCATCCACCAGCACCACCATCAAATAACATTCAGGATGATTGGCGGCAATGGCATTGGCCACGGCTTTCAGCAACATGGTCTTACCCGTTTTTGGCTGCGCCACGATCAATCCACGTTGTCCTTTACCAATAGGTGTGAACAGGTCCATGATGCGGGTGGAATAATCGGACGGCAGGGTGAACAGGTTCAGCTTTTCGTAAGGGAAAAGCGGTGTGAGGTAATCAAATGGAACCCGGTCACGAACCTCTTCGGGACTTTTACCATTGATGGTATCTACTTTTAATAAAGCAAAATATTTTTCGCCTTCTTTTGGCGGACGCACCGCACCATGTACGGTATCACCTGTTTTTAATCCAAACAATTTTATTTGAGAAGGAGAAACATATACATCATCGGGAGAAGATAAATAGTTGTAGTCAGAAGAGCGGAGGAAACCGTAACCATCGGGCATCATTTCCAGCACGCCTTCGCCCAGTATCACACCATCAAACTCTACATTGAAATTCTGATTTTGTTGTTCGCGGCGGGCAGGATAGAATTTATTTTGTCCCGCGCCCGAAGGGTTTTCGGGAGATTGCTGGTTGCCTTCATTCAGTATTGCCTGGGCCAGCAGATTTTGTGCTGTCAGGTCGGGTTGTTCGGAATTAGAAGGTTGTTGGGGTTCTGCTTCTTCAGCCTCAGGTTCTTTTTCTTCAGGTTTTTTTCTGGGCCTTTTTACAGCAGTCTTGTCTTCTTTTTTAAGGGGCATTGGAGTTTTTTTGATTATTACTTTATCGTCATCATCATCTTCCACTACAGCTTCTTCGGTAGAATTGCTGGTTGTTGTTTTAATGATGCGTTTGCGTTTGCCATCTTCACTTGGTTTGGCACCTTTGGCGCCGGCAATTGCCTGGCTGTCAAGGATTTTATAAACAAGATCTTGCTTGTTTAATTTTTTGGCATTGGGGATCTTTAGCTGCTCTGCAATGTCGAGCAGTTCAGGAACGAGCATGTCGTTCAGTTGGAGAATATCATACATATAAAAAACTTGAGGTTAGTCACAACTCGTAGTGAACAATCTTGAAATCTGAAAAAAAGTTTGAGTTTTTGTTGAATGAAATCGGCAGGTAAATGGGAAAACTGTCTGGGAGAACTATGTTTATCAGCCTCTTTCCAGTGCAATTATACACTTAAATTGGCAAAATCAAAAATTTTAGGTGGTTTTGGGGTTTTTGGTGGTCGATGACATATCCCCGATTGGGCTGATGTTGCGACGCTCCGTTCGGGGTTCTGTTCGTCCAAAGGACCCTGCGGGCTGATCAGCATTTTTATTGTCTTTTTTTTTAACAGCTTTAGCTTGCCGGTATTCTTTTGCTAGTATAAAAATAAATCGCTCAAACTCGTCAGGCTTTTTAGCGACCAGCTTAATATCGGCTTGTACAATCTTAGTCCTCTTCTTTTCGTCAGTCAGAACTGTTACACCTCTCATTGATCAATGTTTTACTAAACTTACAGAATTTGTTTTAAAATCGTTTTATGGTTCCTGACCCACTACCCCGGAGCTCTTCATTTTGACTTAAAGGAAAAGACCAAATTCCTTTAAATCAGCCGAATCAGTGGTTATCTTTGCCCCTCTCAAAAAAGCAATATGTTCAACAAACGGATCAAAATAAAGGAACTGCTGGCACAGGAGCCTGCCGGGCAACCCGAAGGACCCGGTGAAGAAGTAACCGTAATGGGTTGGGTGCGAACCTTTCGCAACAACCAGTTTATAGCCCTGAATGATGGCAGCACCAACAATAACCTGCAGGTGGTGGTGGAGCTGGGAAAATTTCCGGATGAACTGCTGAAAAGAATTACTACCTCCGCCTCACTCAAAGTGACCGGAAAAATAGAGGCATCATTAGGCAAAGGCCAAAAGCTGGACCTGAAGGCAGCTACCATTGAAATACTCGGCGACAGCGATGCAGAAAAATATCCCATTCAATTAAAGAACAGGCCAAGCCTGGAGTTTTTAAGAGAGATAGCACATTTACGTTTTCGTACTAATACATTCGGTTCGGTATTCCGGGTGCGGCATGCGTTAGCATTTGCTGTACATAAGTTCTTTAATGAAAAAGGCTTTGTGTATATGCACACACCCATCATCACCGCCAGTGATGCAGAAGGCGCTGGTGAAATGTTCCGGGTAACTACACTGCCTGTTGATGGAACAGCACCTAAAAATGAAGACGGCTCTGTTAATTTTAAAGAAGATTTTTTTGGTCGCACTACTAACTTAACAGTAAGCGGACAACTGGAAGGAGAACTCGGTGCTACTGCCTTTGGTGATATTTACACTTTCGGCCCCACTTTCCGGGCAGAGAACAGTAACACGGCCCGGCACCTGGCAGAATTCTGGATGATAGAACCGGAAATGGCTTTTGCAGACCTGGAAGACAATATGAACACGGCCGAAGAATTCATCAAATACATTATTAAGTATGCGATGGATAATAATAAAGAAGACCTTGAATTTTTGGCACAACGATTAGCGGATGAAGAAAAACAATTGCCACAGGATAAACGCAGCGAACTGGGATTGATGGAGAAGCTGGAATTTGTGCTGAACAATAATTTCGAACGCCTTACTTACACCGAAGCGATTGATATTTTAAGAGAAAGCAATTACAACAAAAAGAAGAAGTTTCAATACGAGATCACCGGCTGGGGTATGGACCTGCAAAGTGAGCATGAAAGATACCTGGTGGAAAAGCATTTTAAAAAACCGGTTATCCTTTCCAATTATCCCAAAGAGATAAAAGCCTTCTACATGCGGCAGAATGATGATGGCAAAACGGTAGCCGCTATGGATATCCTTGCACCAGGCATTGGCGAGATAGTTGGCGGCAGCCAAAGAGAAGAACGACAAGACAAACTGGAACAGCGGATGAAAGAAATGCATATTCCAGTGGAAGAACTTTGGTGGTATCTTGATACAAGGCGCTTCGGCACGGTACCACATGCCGGTTTCGGCTTAGGCTTTGAAAGAATGGTGCAGTTTGTTACTGGCATGACGAATATCCGGGATGTGATCGCCTTTCCACGTACGCCGGGCAGTGCGGAATTTTAAAGCAAACAAATTTTCCCGATCAGAAAAGAGGCACGCAACCGTGCATTTTTTATACCCGGCGCAGGGTATTGCCTCATTGTTTGATTAGTGTACCTTGATGCCCTTACTCACTTAGCTACATGAAAAAATTTTCCTGCCTTATACTCTTCCTGTTTTTTTGTTTCAACCTGGGCGCACAAACAATAGGTGAACTGAATAATGAACTGGTTGGTTTTTATCAAAGCCGGGAATTTGAAAAAGCGATACCTGTTGCGAAGAAAATAGCAGAGTTGCTGAAGAAACAGGTTGGAGAAAACCATGCGGATTATGCCCAGGTGCTGAACAGGCTGGCTACATTATATCTAAATACCGGGCATTATCCCGAAGCAGAATCATTATACCTGCGGGCGGCAGCTATCCGAAAAAAAGTGCTGGGAGAGAACCACGCAGATTACTCAAATACATTGAGCAACCTCGGTCTTTTTTATCACACTACCGGCAAGTTCCAAAAGGCAGAAGAATATTACCTGGTGTCAATGGGCATCAGTAAAAAAGTACAGGACCAACCACCTTACGACTATCTGAATACACTGAAAGGAATAGTGGCACTGTACCAGGATATGGGCCGTTATGAAAGCGCTGAGCAACGGCACCTGGAAGCAATCGCACTGACAAAAAAAATTGCAGGGGCCGAAACACCTGAGTATGTGACCACGGTAAATAATCTTGCCGGTTTTTATACCGCTACTGGTCAGTACCAAAAAGCGGAGACATTATATATTGAAATATCAGGCATAATTAAAAAAATGCTGGGCCCGGAAAATGAAGAATACGGCAACAACCTGGTTGATCTTGCTGCCGTGTACCAATTAACAGGACAGTATGAAAAAGCCGAACCGTTGTATAAGGAGGCGAGTGCCCTTTTTATAAGAAAGAGAGGCCGGGAAGATCTTAGCTATGCAATGGTAGCCAACGACCTGGGCGCATTGTACTTAAAGATGGGCCGGTATGAACAGGCAGAGCCACTATGTATTGAAGCAGTTGCCATTCGAAAAAAGATGGCGGGGGATTCAAATTCAGTGTACGCCAATAGCTTGAACTTACTTGCAGCGCTGTATGAAAAAATGGCACGGTATAAAGAATCGGAAACCCATTTTACTGATGCGCTGGCCATCCTTAAAATAACAGTGGGAGAAAAACATATTCAGTATGCACAGTGCCTGCATAACCTGGGAGGATTGTATCTGAAGATGGAACAATTTGATAAAGCAGAACCATTGTTTTTGCAGGCGCTGGATATCCGGAAAAATGTTCTGGGTGAAAAGCACTATGAATATGCCAACAGCCTGCAGGCGCTGGCAGCAGCATATATGAATACGGGCCGCCCGGGTGAAGCGGAGACAATGATGCTAAAAGCTGTATCCATTATAAAGAATGCATTGGGTGAAAAAAACATGGACTATGCCAACAGTCTTAATATCCTTGCCGCTTTATACCGGTCGCTGGGCCAGTATGAAAAAGCGGAACCATTATTTACTCAAACAGCAGTGATACGAAAAGCCGTAGTGGGTGAAACACATCCTGCTTATGCAGAAAGTTTGTACAACCTTGGACTGACCAATAAAAGCAAAGGGGAATACGAAAAGGCGGCTGACTATTTTACTAGATCTGCAGCGATCACCAAAGAATTAGTTGGGGCCACTCATCCCGATTATGCCACGAGCCTGAATAACCTTGCAGCATTGTACTCCAGCATGGGAGAGTATGATAAAGCAGAAGCAATGCTGACAGAAGCCAACGCCATTATACAAAAGATGCTGGGTGAAGACCATCCGCTGTATGCAATAGGTCTGAACGACCTGGGTCTTTTGTACTTAAAAACAGCCCGGTTGGAAGAAGCTGAGGAGTTTTTGCAAAGAGCAATGACGATTCGTAAGCAGGTGTATGGAACCACGCATCATGAATATGCCAACAGCCTGAATAATCTTGCAGCCCTGTACATTGAAAAAGCACAATACGAAAAGGCAGAACCGCTGCTTAATGAATCAGTGAAGATCACAGAAAAACTGGTCAATAAGGACCATGCGTTGTATGCAGAACGGTTGAGCAATGTAGCAGCGCTTCATGTAAGGCTTGGCCAGTATGAAAAAGCGGAACCGCTATACCTGGAAGTACTGGAGCTGAGAAAAAAAGTACTGGGAGATATTCATCCCGATTATGCCTACACATTAAATGACCTTGCCATACTTTACCAGCTGCTGCGTAAATACGATAAGGCGGCACCTTATTTAGATGAAGCGATAACCATCAGGAAAAAAGCTTTTGGAGCAAATAGTGTTGAGTATTTCAAAGTGATGGAAAACCTGGCGGCTTTTTACGGAGCAACAGACCGTTTTGAAAAGGCGGAACCACTCTACCTGGAGCTATTGACGTTCAGAAAAAAAACGGTTGGTGAGTTCCATCCGGAATATGCCGATTGCCTTGCTAACCTTGCTACCCTGTATGTAAATAAGGGACGTACCGATAAAGCAGAACCGCTATTCCTTCAAACCCTGGCAATCAGGAAAAAAGTATTGGGTGAACAGCACCCGGACTATGCAAAAAGCCTTGACAACCTTGCCGCATTATACGAAATTACCGGCCGCCCCGATAAAGCAGGCCCGCTGCTTTTGCAACAAAATAATATCGTTTTGCAAAACCTGCTTGACAATTTTGCTATACTTTCCGAGAAAGAAAAAGGAAGCTATATAAATAACAAGACAACCTTGCTTGAGGTCAGCAATAGTTTCATATATAATAATAAAAACGTTGCTCCGGCGATCACCAGCAGTATTTTTAAACAACAGCTTACACTAAAATCACTTACACTTACCGACACAAGGAATATATTGAGTTCGGTAAGGCAGTCCGGAGATACCTCTTTGCAAAACCTGCTGCATGAATGGCAGGCGGGTAAAAGCATACTGGCTGCACAGTATGCACTACCCGTTTCGGACAGAAGGAAAGACCTGTTGCAAATTGAAACGGCCACCGAAACACGGGAAAAAGAGCTCGGCAGGAAAGCCGCAGCTTTTCGTGACCAGCAAGCCGCTTTACGCATCTCCATACAGGAAATCCAAAAAAACCTGCCTGCTGATGCTGCCGCTATCGAATTTGTACGGTTTGGACTTTATGGTAAAACAGTGCTTACAGACAGCATTATCTATGCAGCATACATTTTACTGAAAAATGATTCGGTGCCACGGTTTGTTCCGCTATGTGAAGAAAAACAATTAGGGAAATACTTTTCACCAACCGGAGGTACCAGCGCCATTAAATCCCTATACCGGAGTGATGCGGTGGATGAAGATGACAAACCATCAGTGTCCGGCGATAGCCTGTATGCATTAGTATGGAAGCCACTGCTTCCCTGGCTGAATGGTATCAAAATAATAAACTATTCCCCGGCGGGCTTGCTGCACAAGATCGCTTTTAATGCTTTGCCGGCAGGCGACAGCCAGTTGCTGATGGATAAATATGAGCTTAACCAATATACAAGTATCCGGCAGCTTGCTCTAAGCGATATAAACGGAACTGCCGCCAGGTCAATGACGGCCTATGGTGATTGCCTGTTTTCAATGGATAATGCAACAGTTATTGACACAGAAAAAAGGGCCAGCTCACCAGTTATCAGCACAACGATCTCCAGGCTTGCCACAACCGGTGGCTGGAAGGCCTTGCCCGGCACCGCTAACGAAATAGTAGCCATAAAAAATTTATTTGCAAGCAATAATGTGACAACAAGCACTTACACACAGGCCGCAGCTACTGAAGAAGTGTTTAAATCACTAAGCGGCCATTCACCATCTATTCTTCACCTGGCCACACATGGATTCTTTTTACCTGACCCCGAAAAAAAGAAAGAACAAGGATTTGCTGTTGATGAAAGAAATGCATTTACAATAGCTGATGACCCGTTGCTGAGAAGCGGTATCGTATTATCGGGAGCTAACCGGGTATGGGGAGGTCAACCACCGATACCGGGTCGTGAAGATGGGATCGTAACAGCCTATGAGATCGCACAAATGGACCTGTCTGCTACCGGGCTTGTGGTGCTCAGCGCCTGCGAAACAGCATTGGGAGATATAAAAGGAAATGAAGGAGTATTTGGCTTACAAAGAGCTTTCAAGCTGGCAGGAGTAAAAAATATGATCCTTAGTCTTTGGAAAGTGCCCGATGCTGAAACGGCAGAGTTGATGAAATCTTTTTATACCCACTATTTGCATGGAAAGACCGTACGGGAAGCGTTTAACCTGGCACAGCAGGAGATGCGAAAAAAATACAAACCTTATTACTGGGCAGCATTTGTATTGATTGAATGACCCGCTATTCATTTTCCATGTGTTTTTGCTGCTGCCTGAAAGAATGCGTAAATTAACAGACCATTCAAACCAAACGGTCTGTTGTGAAATTCATCCTGGCACTATACCTGCTTTTTTCTTCTCTTACTACAGCTGCACAAGATGTGGCAGACCTGGCAAAGCAAGCAGTGGACTTTTTTTTAAACCAGGAATATGAAAAGGCCATCCCCGCTGCTGAAAAAGCAGCCACCGGCATCAGGGAGTTGATGGGAGAGAGCAATGATTTTTATATCGGCCTGGTCATCATACAAGCCACCAGCCATGAAAACCTTTTTCAGTACCTGAAAGCGGAACAACTCTATATACAGGCTGGCGAACTAATAAAAAAGACCACAGGTGAAAATAGCATAACCTTTACCGCCTTTCTGCATAACCTGGCATCGCTTTATTATAAAACCGGACAATATCAAAAAGCAGAAAATTTCTTTCTCCGGGCTATTGAGATCACGAAATCAATAGCAGGTGAAAACGATTCCACATACGCCAGTACACTCAACAGTCTTGCCGTACTATATGAATCAATGGGCCAGTACGAAAAGGCAGAACCAATGTTTCTCCAGGCTATTGGGATAAGAAAAAAGATCTTTGGAGAGAACCATCCAAACTATGCGACCGTGCTCAACAACCTGGCTATTTACTACAAAGACATTGGCCAGTATGAAAAAGCAGAGCCCCTGTTTCTCCGCTCCCTGCAGATCAGGAAAAAAGCAGTTGGCGAAAATCATCCTGATTATGCGGCCAGCCTTAATAACCTGGCTTCTTCTTATGAAGATCTTGGTCAATATGAAAAAGCAGAATCGCTCTACGTCTTATCCGGAGATATTCGCAAAAGATTAAAGGGCCCCAATCACCCTGACTATGCGGCCAGCCTCAATAACCTTGCAGGATTATACACCGTGCGGGGGCAATATGAAAAAGCGGAACCATTAATGATACGGGCAATGGAAATATGGAAAACGGTATTGGGAGAAGATCATCCCGACTATGCCCTTGCATTAAATAATCTTGGGGCCTTCTATCGTAAAAGTCAGACACAATACACAAAAGCGGAAGCGTATTATATAAAAGCCATTCAGCTTCGAAAAAAACTGCTGGGGGAAAACCATCCGTTGAGTGCAGACAGCCAAACAGACCTGGCATTGCTATACCTGCAAATGAAGCAATACGAAAAAGCAGAACCGTTATTAGTATCGGGCAGTACTATTTTTTTGCAGAACATGATCAGCACCTTCACCATTCTTTCCGAAAAAGAAAAAGGAAATTACCTGAAGACCAATCTTTCAACACTGGATATCAATACCAGTTTTTTGTATAATGATCCGAATAGTTCAGACTCTGTTATAAGAAACAGCCTGAACCTGTTGCTGGGGTTTAAATCCCTGGCATTGGCTGATACGAGGAATATGCTGGAGTCTGTAAGAAATAATAAGGACACCACTATCAAAAGAATACTTAATGACTGGCTGATTCAAAAAAACCTGCTGGCCAGCCAATATTCGTTGCCTGTTGACAAACGAATACCGGGGATCAAAAAAATAGAAGAAGAAACAGAGGTCATGGAAAAAGAGTTGACCCGCCGCTCTGCTGCTTTTCGTAACCAGCAATCTGCACTGCGCATTTCTATGAAGGATATCCAAAAAGAACTGGAAGAGGATGAAGCGGCTGTAGAATTTGTCCGGTTTAAATTATATAGTAAAGGACTTACCGATAGCGTACTGTATGCAGCATATGTTTTCGGGCGCAATGATAAGGCACCTCATTTTGTGCCGCTTTGCGAAGAAAAACAACTGGCCCGCTTCTTTACTAAAACCGGCAAAGCGATCGGGAATATAAAATCAATTTATGATGGAGACCCTGTCAATAAAAGTACCGGGACAACTATCGGCGACAGCCTGTATGTGCTGGTATTCAAACCGCTTCTGCCCTTTTTAAAGGGAGTGAGGAAGATCAGTTACTCTCCTGCAGGACTGCTCTACCGC
>JBEBIF010000083.1:0-11669 GCA_040080515.1 Chitinophagaceae bacterium
GGTCTTTGACTTCTGATCATTGGGTTTAAATCCCTCCGGCATATTGGCATCACTGCTGCCACCACCTGCTTTCAGTATCTTATTTTTCAGTTCATTCAACTGCGATTGGGCGGCCTGCATGTTTTGCTGAAACTGCTGTTGTGCATTCGGTCCACCGGAAGCTATCTGTTGCTGTATCAGGTTATTCACCTGTGCTCTTGTTTGTAAACCTGCCAAACTCGCCTGGGAAGCCGGGTCATTCGGGTCGCCGGGGAGGCGGAATAAACTCGCCAGCATACTGTTCTTTCTCAAAAATTCTTTAAAGGCCGGAATCTTATTTAATAAAGCCAGTGCCGTTTCCTCTGCTTTCTTCGGGTTACTGAAGATCTCTTTGTAGTTGCGCAGCGTTTCTATATAGTAATAACTTTCCTTGCTTATCTTTTGCAGGTACTTGCTCTTGCCAATGTATTGTAGTGTTTGCTCCAGCAGTTGTTTCTTTCGTTCTTTGATAAACTGTTCTACGGCTTCCGTATTTTTCAACTGGTCATTCAGTTTGTTGGTAGTTGCTTTGGCAGTTGCCAGTGGTTTGATGATATTGCTGTCAAGCTGTTGTTTCTTTTCGTCCAGATATTTTACAGTAGTGGTCAGCTTGTCGCGGTACTCATCATAGCGCCCTTTATACCCGTCTGCTGCAGCTTTCCCTTCTTTATACTTTTGTAATAAAGCAGCAAACGTAAGCTGACCATTTCCAAATAATCGTTGCGCTGTTTCAGGACTTGTTTTTTCTAAGATGGTTTTGATCTTGCTTTCCCATCTGGATAATTTCTCCAGCGTCTTTTCTGTTTTGGAAGTAATGCTGTTGTAATACTTTTCTGTTTTGGAAGACACCTGTTCCAGGTATTTTGCCGGCAGCGTGGTAAGGGCAGCTTTCATACTATCGCTTTGCTGCGGTGCAGTTACTTGCCCAGCTATTTTATCCGTCACAACACTCAGTAAAAAAAATAACGCCATTCTCAACAGCATACTGGTCCTTTTAAATTGGTTCTCTAATGTGATGCTTAATTTTTAATTATTACCACTTAGTGCATATAATATTTATTCACTAAGAGTATTCACCTAATTATTCAGTCCTGTTATATTCTCACTTGCTGCAAGCAACGCAGCGATCATTAATTACTCAAATTACCTTCTTTCGTTTCACACTGCTACTACTATCTAATAGTCGTGTCGTATGTTGTAATAACTGTGACATACATTGTATAACTGTGCTATAAACCTATGCAAAGGCTATAGTACCGCCCGGTGAAAAAAACGTCGTAAAATGTTTTTTTTCGGAACAATGCGGATGTTTTCACCAAACCTGGTGTTACTTACTTTATTTTTTGATGGGACTTCACTTGCTGCAGAACGCAGCAAGTATTTTTAGACGACGTTGCAAACATAAAGACTTGTATGCATTTGGCAATACCATGTTTGTGGTATTTTTTCCGAAGGACCCTGTGGGTGGCCGGGAAGAAAAAAAGGCGGAAAGAAAATCAAATCTCGCTACGACGCCAAGTCGCAACGGATGAACTACAGGACTGTATTCTTTGCTCCGCTGCGCCGTAGCGAGAAAAACTTTCCGCCTTGCCGTCTTACCGGCTATTCTTTTGTCCGAAGGATTCTGTGAACAGGCAGATTTACACGACATAATATATATACAACCACCCCACCTCCGAATCCAATCAAACAATATACTCTTTCGGATTCTTGCCCCTCTCCACCTGTGGAGAGGCCTGCCCGCCGGGGCGGGGGTTGGGGTGAGGTAATCCCACACAACTACCTCATAATCACCCCAAACAATCGACCGGGAACCCTTAGCAATAGACCGGGAACGGGCAGCAATGGACTGAGAACCCTTAGCAATGGACTGAGAACGGGCAGCAATGGACCGGGAACGGGCAGCAATGGACCGGGAACGGACAGCAATGGACCGGGAACGGGCAGCAATAGACTGAGAACGGGCAGCAATGGCCTAAAAACCTGACACAATGACATGCGATACCCCAAGCAAACGACCGGGAACGTAAAGCAATTGACCGGGAACGGGCAGCAATGGACTGGGAACCCAAAGCATTGGACCAGGAATCTGTAGCATAAAACTGCAAATCAGTAGCACCAAAATGCAAACCCGTAGCATCAAACTGCAAACCCCTATCAAACGCCACGGAACCCAAAACAAAAGACCGGGCTTCCTGATCAATCAACTTTTCACTCCCCGTCACCGGCCTGAACAGTACCGTAACTAACCAGCTTTTTTGAACAAAAAAGTGTGGGTCCCGGACAAAAAACCGGGCATTTTGGGAACCCCCAAAAAAACGAATACTCAGAAAATCGAGCGGATACTCAGAAAATCGAGCGAATACTAAATGACCCCCCTGAAATTTGGAAAACCGTTTTATCTTGCATCCTGTCGTCCCATCATAGCTTATTTCTTAACCAGAACACTAAAGGCTATGCGTATCCAACCTTTAATCGGGACATACCCGCATCCCCCATCCGGGGCCGCCAGATCCGGCTTTGAGTTTTTAGTGAAAGATTGTAATCGGATCACAATTTTAAACAATTAAATCGTCAAGTATGACACTAAAAAATGAAGCAAAGCTCAATGCGTATAATACGGTTGAAGACTATTGCACAGAAAGGAACGCCATCGTGGCTACATCACCTGCCTTCCAGGCAGCTTTTAACACCTTCAGGGCCAAAAAATCAGCTCTCGTTACCTCTTTCGAGCTGGAAGCCCAGGCATTAAAAGGTATTGCTATGGACAAAAAGCAGGCAAAGCAATTACTGGCTACCCAGTTTGCAGATGTGGCAGCGCTGGTCTATGCGTTTGCATTTAATGCAAAGAACAACACGCTGAAAGAAGCGGTGAATTTTTCATTTACTGATCTAAACCGGATGAAGGATGATGAGATCAATAAGGTCTGTGCCAACATTCGCAAAGCCGCCTGGGACAACCTGGTATCTTTGGCGGATTACGGTGTGGATGAAGCCCTGATCGATTCAATGGATGAGATCCTGGATTTGTATCAGGCCACCACTACCGGGCCCAGAACTGCTATCACCAACCGCCGCAATTACAAAACGGTGATCGCAGAGCAGATAAAGGAGATCGATTCGCTCCTGAAAAATTCCCTGGATAAGATCGCTGTAAAATTCAAAAAGAATCATCCGGATTTTTACAGAACCTACACCTACAACCGGGTTATTGTGGACCCAAAAAGTTCAACCACCCAATTGAAAGGTGTAGTTACAGATGCAGAGAGCAAAAAGGCAATAGCAGGTGTTACCGTTACTGCTGTTATCAATGAAAAGCCCTTTACGGCAAAAACAGACCTTAAGGGAAAGTACAGCATTGATACACCAGTTGCTGGCACCTACCAGTTAACCTTTGCTCACAAAGCATATAAGAACATTCCTGAATTGATAATTGATATTGTCCTTGGCAAATCAAGAGTCGAAAACATGGAATTAATTCCATTATAAGTACTAAACAAGATCCGATACAAAAGGTAAATCCCACTTGCCCTCCTTCGCTGAAGCTTCGGAGGGCAAGTGGGATTTCTTTTTATAACGAACTAAAAATAAACTAACATTCACGACTATCAACTAACGACTCCCGACTATCGACTCCCGACTTCCGACTATCGACTCCCGACTAACGACCAACGACTTTCATGAGGATCAATAATTCTTAAACGACGGACACATAGATTGTCGCTTGTTACCATTATAGCGGTCCACCACACCTTGTTTGATAATGGAGAATTCAAAGGCGCCGCGGCCATTGTTGTAAGTCTTGAGGTCAGACATGGTGGCGTCGTACGTAAAGGTGAAGTTGATGTCTTTATACCCGAGCCCTACCATTGGTATCACCGCATCTTTGTATCGGTAGTATAAACCGGCTATCAGCACTTTCTCTCCATCGCCGGATAAATTATAATGTGCATTCAATCCCCCTACTATCTCGTATGATTTTGCCTGCAAGGAAACGTACACATTTGGATTTACGATCACCCGGTCATTTACCATAAAGCTGCCATTGATAAATCCGTTGTAGCGGACCGGTATGCGGTTATCCACGCCGGAACTTTCATTGAAAAAAGATTCTCTCGGCCGGTTTACATGCATAGCAGAAAAACCGACATTCACATATGCCCTGTCTGTAGGAAAATAAGCATAGTTCAAGCCCACCTGCATATCCAGGTAGCTGATATTGGTAGCGTCTAATTTTGGTGCTGTGGCCACCTGGTTCACATCAAAGAACTTTCCATTCCACTGGCTGGGGAAAGTAAGGTTGGTGGTGTTGATCCGTTTATTGGCCCATCCCACATTAAAACCTAAACTCACCAGGCTGCCCGCATTCACCATCTGGTGGTAGGCCACCGAGCCGTAGATCTTTGTAGAGGTAAGCACTCCGGTTCCTGCTACATCTCTCAATATCACACCGCCAAGTCCGAGCCAGCCCGTATTGTCCTGGTTCTGCATGGTCTGCACATCTCCAAAAGCACTCATTGTTTTATACGGAAAGGCGGTAACGGAAGACCATTGATTGCGGAAGTTGGCCCCGAGCCGGTAGTCACCATCAGGAATGAAACCCGTGTTGGCGGGATTGGTAAGCAATGGTGAATTCATGAACTGTGAAAAATGCAGGTCCTGTGAGTATGTACGGGGTACGAAGTACGAAGTACTCACAGCAAGTAAAACCCATATTTTATTAATTTTTCCCATACTACTCATTTATTAACTACCTGTGATCAAGAATTTCAGCATTGAGGCAGTTCGTATTTCTAACTTATAACTTCTTACCTACCTTATTAACGTCAGATCGCCCTTTTTAGTTGTTTTCTGCCCGTCGAAGAATTCTACACTCAGCGTATAAGCATATACATCCATTGGCTGTACCACGCCTTTTACTTTACCATCCCACCCCTGGAAACGGTTATTGGTCTCAAATACTTTTTGTCCCCAGCGGTTCCAGATGATGAACTGTATTTTGGCAATACCAAATCCACGGACAAAAACAATGCTGTTGGCGTCATTGGTCAATGGGGTAAAGGCATTGGGCACATCCAGCAATGGCTCGATAAGAGCTGATACAGGCAGGCAAACCGTGCTGTCACAATCAACTGCATTGTACGCTGTAAGACAGGCATTAAATGTTCCTGTCGCATTATATTGATGCTGTACCGGTGCTCTTGATGTGGTCAGCAAAGAATCTCCGTCGCCAAACTTCCATTTAAAACGCACGGCATCCGGGGAAGAAAGATTGTTGAATGTAGTGGGTGTATTTGCCGGTGGCACCACTGGTGAAAAATCAAACAAGGCTACCGGTTTGGGAAATACCTGTATGGTAAACCGGGTAGTATCCGTAAGATTACATGTATTAGGATTGTTCGCTACCAGCATGATCGTATAAATGCCGGGTGCTGTATAGGTATGTGTCGGTTCAAATAAGGTGGATGTGGTGGCCGGTGGGCCATCGCCAAAATCCCAAAACCAGGTCTGCCCTGCCAGTGATGTATTATCTAAAATGGGAGTATAGGGCACACAACCCACTGCCGGCGTTTGAAACCGGGCCCGCACATTGTCGGCAACAGATAGCTCCAGTTCAATGGTATCCGGGTTGTTACAATAGGCCGTATCTTTTAATATCAGCTTTACAAAATAGGTTCCCGGGCCCGGATACGTATGAAACACCGGGGCCAACCCGCTTACCACCTTCGGACTGTTATCACCAAAATCCCATACAAAAGAAGTATCTGTAAAAGGCCGCAACGGTGATGTGGTGGAACGATTTTCAAACTGGTAGTTAAATGCATTACAAGGCGGCAATTTTGTTTCCTGCAGGGCCAGGTTGGCCTGCAGATCACCTACCCGAATGTTAATGAATGAAGAGTCTCTTACATTACAGGTAGTGGGGTCAACGGCCACGAGCATTACGAGGTAATTACCTACAGCATTGTACGTTGTTTGATTGACGGGTACAGTAGTGATATCATCGGGCGGGTTTCCCGGTACATAATTAAAATACCACTCGTAGGTCTGTCCATTAGCGATCAGATCATTAAAATCAACGGTTAGTGGCACACAGCCGGCCGAATCTCCGGGATTACCATCTATGATTGATTCAACATCTGACTTCACCCCCGCCAGGTTCATTGCTATTTTAACCATGGCCAGGTTGCATTTAGCGCCATTGTTTGCGGGGTTGCTTTGTCCCCATCCGGGTGTGGTGGGAAAAGCGGGCCGGGGTGCATTTCCGATCTGGCAATTGGCACACATGGCCTGGTAAATAACCCCGTTACCATCGAAGCGGCTGGTGCCACCATCCACATGGTCATTACCATTATTAAGTGAGTTGTTCTCTCCAAAAAAACTTCCAAAGAGCTGGGATGTCGCATCTTTTTTCAAAACAAAGAAATAGAAGTCAACACCGTCTGTATTGCTTTTAAAAGCATCGGGTGTAACAGGAAGTCCGGTAGTGCCGGCACTTACGAAATTGGTTCCAAATCCCTCTCCACCCCAGCCGGATATATACACGTTTTCGCAGCGATCTACGAGGAAGGCTACAGGTGAGATATTAGGAATAGAAGAACCGGTTCCAAAAACGGTGGAATACACAAAGGCTGACAGGTCCGGCTGCAGCTTAGCGATGAATTGCTTTCCTCCGGCATTACTATATATGGCATTGATAACGGGCCATGCACCGGTAGTTTGTCCCATTACATAGGGAAAGCCACTTCTGTCAAACTGTATTCCAAATACCTGGTCAGTACCATTGGTGCCGAGATAGGTGGTACGACTGATAGTAGTTCCGGTGGAATTGATAATAGAAACAAATCCGTCAATGCCGCCCTGGTTAGTAGCATGTATCGTTCCGGCGGTATTACCCAGTAAATTGCCGCTTTCTGTGCCACCGGCCACATATATATTTCCATTGGGATGTACGGACAGCACATAGGCAGCATCATTGGCATTGCCACCAAGATAGCTGGCAAATGACAACGCAGATAAGCTGGGATTGAATTTCAGCAATACTCCATCCTGGCCGCCACCACCAAAAGTTGGTTGAAACACTCCTCCTGTCACGGGAAAATTTGTTGACTTCGTACAGGAGGCCACATATATATTTCCGGCAGGGTCCAGGTTTACTTCGCTGCGACCGTCATCACCATAGTTTTGTTGTAAAGAGTTCAGGGAACGGGTGGTGGAAATATTCACTCCATCTTCCAGTGTTCCGCCAATTTTTTTAGATCCTATCAACCCGCCTCCATCTGCCCGCAACATAGTAACAACAATATCATAATTGCCTCCGGCCAATGCGCCATTATTTGTTACCGGGTAGTTGCCGGAATTGGATCTGCCAGCAATTATCAGTTCGCCCTGGCTGTTGCAAATAAGACTATGCGGCTGATCTTCATTCGATCCTCCGATATAAGTGGCATACACCCTGTTGGAAGGTGAGTTAGGTGTTAGCTTGATGATCCCCATATCAAATTCTCCTCCCTGGAAGCCGGGGCCGGTAGTAGTGGGAAACCCGATATCAAAAACAATTCCTCCACCAAACATACTTCCATCAGGACCATAGGTAGCGGTAAAACCCCAGTTGTCCGAAGTGCTTGCTGCAAATGAACAGTACACAATTGATGGGTCAATAATTAAAGTGGCTGCGGGGTCATAATTTTTTACATCAAACCTGACTTCATCTCCACTTACGGAATAGCGGCAATTTATTTCCGCTTTCCCTTTTGAAGCATATTGATAGGTATAGGGTGATCCTTCTTTTAATTCTCCTACTGAAGTGGAGATAGCAAGCTCTTTGTTTTTTACCTGGAGCTTATCCACTCCTTTGTATTTTAAAATGATCTTCGACACATCACCGCCTGGTTTTACGACCAGGTCGTATTTTAACACCCCATTGTCGGTATAGTAACGGGCGTCAATGTTGGGATATATATTCTCCATGGTAATGGCCTGGAATATCCTGCAACCGCCCGCCCACTTTGACGGATCATTGCCAATAAAATAATTATTATAAGTATTGAGAGGTTTATCGGGTACCAAACGGGTTTGAAGGGAAGCGCCAACAAAATCCACATCATAGGCGTGATATCGTAGTGTTTGTGGTTTGTTGTTAACCGGTTCACGGGAATTGTTATGCCGGTGGTCTTTTGTGTTCATGTTGGCCAGGTCCACCTGGTTGTACTGTATCATGGTTATACCACCTGAGCGGATAAAAAACCCTCCATTGCTTACACGGCCCATGTATTGCACCCGCTGGTCCCACTGGCCTTTGTTCTCAATAAATTCAATGTTGTCATAGTTTTGACCTTGTGCGGTCAAAAGAATCAGAAATAAGCAAGCAAACAGGGAACGATGTTTCAGAGTGGTATTATTTCCTTTAAAATAATCAATAATTATTGAAACCCGGTTGAAAACTTCTGTTAAGAAATGTCTTTTCATAGTCATTTATTTTCCCCTCGTGTCAGATACTTTTTGTAAATCGTTGTTACTTGTAAGGCTATCAGGAAATTTTACTCCACACCACCCCGTTATTTTGCCGCTGAAGGAAATTCTTTAGCTGCAAATTTTCTGCCGAAACAAGGTCAGGGTCGGTTTCTAACAGACCGGCTGCCATATTTTTTGCCAGCTCCAGTAAAGGCCGGTCTTGGACTATGCTGGCCAGCTTAAAGTTTAAGGCGCCGCTCTGCCGGGTGCCATCTATTTCGCCTGGCCCACGGAGTTCCAGGTCCTTTTCGGCAATTTCGAAGCCATTTTCAGTCGTCGTTAAAACCCTGATGCGTTCACGGGCATCTTTACCTAATTTGGCACTGGTCAATAATATGCAATAGCTTTTTTCAGCACCCCGCCCTACCCGGCCCCGCAACTGGTGTAATTGAGATAAACCAAATTTTTCCGAACTCTCGATCACCATCACCGAGGCATTGGGTACATTCACTCCCACCTCTATAACGGTGGTGGACACCATTATCTGCGTATCTCCTTCAACAAATCTTCTCATATTTAGTTCTTTCTGCGCTGCGGGTTGTTTACCATGCACCATGCTGATCCAGTATTTGGGCTCCGGGAAATACCCTTTTATGTTTTCGTAACCCTGCAACAGGTTTTCGTAATCTAATTTGGCGCTTTCTTCTATTAAGGGAAAAATGATATAAACCTGGCGGCCTTTGTCTATTTCTGCCCTGATAAAATCCATTACTTTACTGCGGTGCGATTCATAACGGTGAACGGTAGTGATAGGTTGCCGTCCGGGTGGCAGTTCATCTATTATACTATAATCAAGATCACCGTAGGCTGTCATGGCCAGCGTTCTTGGTATAGGTGTGGCTGTCATTACCAGTACATGCGGTGGAATACTTGCTTTTTGCCACAATCTTGCCCTTTGCGCCACCCCAAAGCGATGCTGCTCATCAATTATTACAATGCCGAGGTTTTTAAATTGTACCACGTCCTCAATTACGGCATGCGTACCAATAAGGATTTTTAAACTGCCTTCTTCGAGTTCTTTTATGATTTTCTTTCGACCGGCTGCCCTGGTGGAACCGGTAAGTAATTGTACGGGCACCTGCATTTTTTCCAATAAAGTCTTTATAGTGGCAAAATGTTGCTGTGCCAGTATTTCTGTGGGTGCCATCAGGCAAGCCTGGTAATCATTATCCAATGCCAGCAGCATAATAAGTACCGCTACTATCGTTTTGCCACTTCCCACATCGCCCTGCAGCAGGCGGTTCATTTGTTTGCCCCTGGCGGTATCATTTCGTATTTCTTTAATTACCCTTTTTTGTGCCCCTGTCAGTTCAAATGGTAAGTGATCTTTATAAAAAGTATTGAAGAGATCGCCTACTTTATCAAACACTACTCCTTTTGAAAACCGGTGCCGCTTACTGCGCAATAACTGCATTCTTATTTGGGCGATGAATAATTCTTCAAACTTAAATCGCTTTACCGCTTCCTCATACTCCGATGGTGATTGAGGAAAATGTATCTGCCGGTAAGCGTTGAAACGGCGGGCCAGTTGCAGCGTATCCATTATGGCCGGGGGCAAATTCTCTATCACATCTTTTTCTTTCAGCATTGCCAGCAGTTGCTGTGTCATTTTGCCGATCTGTCTGCCACCCATCCCTCTTGCCTTCAATTTTTCTGTGGTGGAATAAACGGGCTCCAGGAAATTCTTGGTGAGTGGTTGTGGTGCTGTCAGCACTTCCAGTTCGGGATGGATGATCTGCGGCTGACCATTATAAAAGGTAACCCTTCCATATACCAGGTAGGATTGGCCTGTTTCCAGTATTTTTTGCACCCAGCTTATACCCTGGAACCAGGTAAGTTCCATCACTCCTGTTTTGTCTTTTAGCTGAGCTACCAATCGCTTGCCTTGTCGTTGGCCTGCCACATCAAATCCCTGCAGTACTCCGGCGATTTGTGCAAACTCCATATCGGGGGTCAGGTCTTTGATATGGTTCAGTTTGGTGCGATCAATATGACGGAATGGGTAATGCTCCAGCAGGTCACCAAAAGTGAAGATGTTCAATTCCTTTTTCAGCAGGTCGGCCCGCTGTGGCCCCACTCCTTTCAGGTATTCAATGGGGCTGGATAATATGTGACCGGAAGAAGAAATAATTCGCTTGTTTAATACAAAAATAGTATTTCGATGCCGGGCTTACCCTCAGTAGTATTTTACCCCGGGCGCCTGTTTTGTAATGCTAAAAATACGGTTCTTACTAAGCAAATACACGGCGGTGGAGGTGAAAAAGTGCAAACGGTCAGGGGAAACCCCGTTTTTTTAATTAACATTTTATAAAGGACTTGCTTTTTCTAAGCGGAGCAATTAATTTGTACCTGAAATCCACTACCTGTTTAAAGAACAGTATCATGAAAAGCCACCTCTATTTTCTGCAGCTTGACCTGTATTTCCAGGACTATAAGTTTGCTTTGCTGTGTTTTGTAACAGCATTTGTTGTCACCCTCGTTACTATTCCCCCCATCATCAGCCTGATAAAAAAATACAGTTTGTATGATGTGCCTGATGCCCGCAAGGAGCACACTTCTCCCATACCTACTATGGGCGGTATCGCTATTATTGCCGGGTTGATGATGTCGCTTTTTTTGTGGTTCCCGTTCAGCAACCAGGTAGCGCAGATCAGTTTTTTCTTTTCTATTGCCGTGTTATTTGCGCTGGGTATAATGGATGACCTGAGAGATCTGTCGGCAAAATATAAATTCATCGTACAAATTTGTCTTGCTATACTGATCGCCTTGTCCGGCATCCGCATCACTTCTTTTGACGGGTTGTTTGGCATTTATGAATTACCCATAACGGCACAATACACTTTTACCCTGCTGGCAATTGTGGGAATCACCAATGCTTTTAACCTGATCGATGGTATTGATGGCCTGGCTGGTGGTATCGGTTTTATGAGCCTCGTTACCCTTGGCATCTTTCTCACCATGAATGGTGATAACAATACGGCATTGATCGCATTTGCGCTGGCTGGTGGCATACTGGCCTTCTTATATTTTAACCTGAACCCCGCAAGAATATTTATGGGTGATACAGGTTCGCTGGTACTCGGTTTTGTAATTGCTGTTCTCAGCATCCGGCTGATGCAGGTAAATGTGCTGGTGGC
>JBEBIF010000471.1:0-2654 GCA_040080515.1 Chitinophagaceae bacterium
GGTTTTTCTTTCAAAGAAGGATCATCAGAAGCTTTAGATAAGATATCTGTAAAAGTGGAGCCGCCATTCTTAGTTTCTGTTTTTGCCGGATCCTCTGCTTTTGCAGTACCCGCAGCAGTCATCTGTACAGTAAGCGTTTGCAGATCGAATAACCCCCATCCCTTTTCGTCGAAATTCTTTAATAAGTATCCATGGTCTTTTTTATTAACTGAAACAGTAAATGCCTGCTCAGGCCATTTATTTTGCGGAAAGCCCACTTTGAATGAATAGGTGCTGTCGTGCAGTTTGGAAAGGATGAGATAACCTGAAACAGATGAGCTGTATATCTTTTCATTCATCTTAATGAAAAAAGGCTGTTCCGATTCCGTTTGCAGGTAAATGAAATATACTTTTTGCGATGAAGCGGTTAAGGAAATAATAGCCAGGACAACAGATACTAAGAGTTTATTCATTTTACCGGAATTGGGTGGTTTGGCAAATTTAATCCAAATCCACTGACTTACTAACTACCGGGCGCAACAAGTTGTTAAATACAGGCACCTTTCATACTATTTTGTCGCTATGTACGCCGGGATAAATATAAATTTGCCCTCCTAAATCAGATATATGTATAAATATTTGCTCGCCTTTTATTTAAGCTGCTCCATACTTATCGCAGCAGCACAAACGAAACCTGTAGCTGATACCTCCTGGAAAAAAGAATACCGGGAAACAGCAACTAAGATCAATAACCTGCTGCATACCCGGCTGGAAGTAAAGCCGGACTTCAGTAAATCTTATTTGTATGGAAAAGCATGGCTTACATTAAAGCCTCACTTCTATCCCACCGACTCATTGAACCTGGACGCAAAAGGCATGGCCTTCAATAAAGTAGTGATAATGAAAGGCAACCAGCAGATACCGTTGAAATATGACTATAACGACTGGAACCTCCGGATAAAACTGGACAGGACCTACAAAGCCAATGAGACGTACATCATCTTCATTGATTATACAGCCAAACCGGATGAGTTTGATGAAAAATATGCGCAAGGCGCCATGCTGGGAATAAAAGGAATGTATTTTATCAATCCCAGGGGAGAAGAACCGGGCAAGCCTACCCAGCTATGGACACAGGGAGAAACAGAATCAAGTTCTGCCTGGTTTCCAACAATAGATAAGACCAATCAACGGTGCACTCAAGAACTAACAGTAACAGTAGATAATAAATATACCACCCTGAGTAATGGTAAACTGGTAAGCCAGAAAAAAAATGCAGATGGTTCCCGCACTGATTACTGGAAAATGGAACTTCCCCATGCACCTTATTTATTCTTCCTGGGTGTGGGTGAATATGCAGTGGTAAAAGATCAATGGAGAGGGAAGGAAGTAAACTATTATGTAGAAAAAGAATATGCCTCCGTAGCCAGGAAAATATTTGGTAACACCCCGGAAATGATGACCTTCTTTTCCAAAATAACGGGTGTTGATTATCCCTGGATAAAATACTCCCAGATAACCGGTCGTGATTTTGTGGCCGGTGCCATGGAAAACACTACCGCCACCCTGCACCAGGAAAGTGCCCAGCAGGATGCACGGGAATTAGTAGATGGCAATAATTGGGAAAGCACTATCGCTCATGAATTATTTCACCACTGGTTTGGCGACTATGTAACTACAGAAAGCTGGAGCAACATCACACTCAATGAATCTTTTGCAGACTATAGTGAGACCCTATGGTTTGAATATAAATATGGAAAAGATGCCGGCGATGAAGAAAACTTCCAGGGCATGCGGAACTACCTGCAAAGTGGCGGTGATAAGAAGGACCTTGTCCGCTTCCATTACAGGGATAAAGAAGATGTGTTTGACCAGGTAAGCTACCAGAAAGGCGGCCGCATACTCCATATGCTTCGCACCCATATAGGCGACAGCGCCTTTTTCAGATCGATCAATAACTATTTAACGACCAATAAATTCAAATCGGCAGAAGCACACCAGTTGCGCCTGGCTTTTGAAGAAGTGACGGGCCGTGACCTGAACTGGTATTTCAACCAATGGTATTACGGCAGCGGACATCCCAGTGTGGAAATTGATTATAATTATGATGATGCAGCCGGAAAAGTAACGGTGGTAGTAAAACAAACACAGAAAAGCGGTAAGTATTTCAAGCTGCCCTTGGCGGTTGATATCTACAATGGCGCAGAGAAAGTACGCCATAACATCTGGTCTATGAATGCCCTGGATTCTTTTGCATTCAGCTATACTAAAAGACCCGACCTGGTAAATGTGGATGCTGAAAAGACAACCCTCTGGACCAAAAAAGATAATAAAACACTGGACAACTATATTCACCAGTATAAATATGCGGGCAACTATATGGACAGAAGGGAAGCTATTGATTTTGCTTCCAAAAAATTAGATGATCCCAAAGCAGTGGAGCTGATAAAAACAGCATTGAATGACCGTTACAAAGGGCTCCGCAATTTTGCGATCAGTAAAGTTGACCTGCGGAACGAAGCCGTGAAGAAAAGTATGGAGCCGGTATTAGCCTCTCTTGCCCAGTCTGATAAAAACCCAATAACAAGAGCTGCTGCCATTGAAAAACTGGGTGAATACAAAAAGCCAGAGTACGCTGCTCTTTTTAAGAATGCGGTAAATGATTCCTCTTATAC
>JBEBIF010000472.1:0-2652 GCA_040080515.1 Chitinophagaceae bacterium
TTTTGTAAACCAGTTTGGTGATTTGAATGGGCTCAGAAATATTCTGCCACCACTTCGGTTGAGTTTCTCTCCTTATGTTACGGCAGGATACAGAAGCTCCCCGCAAGCCAATGGCCGCCTGAATGAATGGCTGCGCAATGGTGGAATGGATGTCAAATATGGATTGAATGAAAGCTTTACGCTGGATGCTACCGTCATCCCCGACTTTGGACAGGTGATCTCTGATAATGTGGTAAATAACCTTACCCCGTATGAAGTGCGGTTTACAGAGAACCGGCAGTTTTTCACAGAAGGAACAGAGATATTCAATAAGGCGGGTTTGTTTTACTCCCGCCGCATCGGTGCCACACCGGCAGGTTATAACAGTATTAGAAATTTTGTAGCAGCTAATCCGGATTGGCAGATCATCAAGAACCCTTCCGTAACACAACTATATAATGCCACAAAGTTTTCCGGAAGAAGCAAGAAGAAATTAGGCGTGGGCATCTTTAATGCAGTGACAGCACCCATGAAAGCCAAAATAAGAAATACGGTCAGCGGGAAAGATTCATTGATACAGACCTCTTCACTCGCTAATTATAATATCATTGTACTGGACCAGGCATTGAAAGGCCGCTCTTATCTCACATTTACCAATACGAATGTAATACGCAGCGGCAGCGACCGGGATGCCAACGTTACAGCCCTGGATATGGCACTGTATAATAAGAAGAATACAAAAGTGCTGCGGGGTACGGCCCGGTACAGCAAGATATGGGGTGCCAACCCATACGATGGATACAATACCACACTCCGGTATGAAAAGGTGGGAGGTAAATGGAATTATTTTATATCCGGGAATGTAGAATCAAAAAAATATGATCCCAACGACATGGGCATATTGACAGCACCTAATGAAGTAACGTACAAAGGAAGCCTTAGCTACCGCCAGCCACAGCCAACAAAGAATTTCATTACCTATAGCTATTCCATCAATCCCACATTGCAATATTTATATAAGCCCTATGGGTACAGTCTCTTTAATGTGACTGCGAATGCTTTCTGGGTGTTCCTCAATTTTTGGGATGTAAGCTTAACTGGGTCCGTTATCCCGGGAAAGGAACATAACTATTTTGAATTAAGGACTGATGGCCGTTATCTGCGTTACCCCGCCAATTACGGAACCGATGTGGAAGGAAGCACAGACAGCAGGAAAAAACTATATGTACGATTCAATGGAACGGCAGCCCGGGCACCGGGATTTGATAATGACTTACTGGGCTGGGGGTTGGGCTTCCGCTTTCGCTTCAGCAATAAATTTTCACTGGACCTGCAAAATGATGCGTATAAAGAAACCAATAACCTCGGCTTTGCTTTTCTCAGGGAAACCAATGGCGAACCAATTGTGGCCTTCCGCGATGTAAAAGAACACACCACTGTTTTATCGGGTATCTACAATTTCACTTCCAGGCTGAACCTTACACTCCGGGCCCGGCATTACTGGAATGAAGTGATATATAAAAGTTTTCACAATGCAGACAGCAAGGGAGAACTGACCAACCGGCCATTCATCAATAACCGGGATGATAATTTCAACACCTTCAATCTTGATGCCTTTTTGACATGGGACTTTCGCCTCGGCAGCCGCCTGATCATTGGTTATAAAAACTGGCTGGGGGAAGAAGAGTTCATTCCTATATCAGCAGGCAGCAAAAATACCTACCTCAGAAATGCGGGGGAACAATTCAACCTCAACCATGGAAATGAAGTGACCGTTCGATTTGTATATTTTATTGATTATAACAGGTTGAGGAAACCGAAATAATAATTGCCCGCTTCAAAAGGAGAGACCATTTTACTTTTCCATTTTTACCAGCGCATCTTCCACAATGGCATACACCATTTCATCTTTTTCGGGGGTCACTACATGCCCGCCTGTAAAATGACTGAATGCCGGCAGGATGCAACTGGACTTTCTGAAATAAAAACAGGGAAACTTCAGTGATTGTTTTCCTCTCCCTTTAAACAGGTAAGCCGGATGCACATGCCCGCTGAAAGTGTAAAGTGCCTTTGTATCAGCAAACTTACTTTGCAAGCGCTTGTCTTCATGCCGGAAACAAAAAGACCCGATCTCCAGTTGCCACGGATGCAGGATCACTGCACCATCCTCGTACCATTGGTCTTCCAGGATATCATGATTCCCTTTTACCAGGTCCACCTGTAATTGGGAAAAATCTTTTCTCCATTTTAAAAAAAGGTCCAATTCTTTGTTGTTGGCGCTGTGTGTAAAATCGCCAACGATGATCAGCCGTTCTGCTTTATAAAAATATAAGGCTGCCATCAGCCGCTGCAGATCGTTGGTGTACACCTTTTGAGGAATGGCAATACCGGCTTTCCTGAAATGTCCGGACTTACCGAGGTGAACGTCTGTTACGATCAGCGTATTTTCTTCTTCCCAGAACAGGGTTCTGTCGGGCGACATCCAGAAAATATTATTGAGTATGATATTGTGAACCGGGTTTTGCATGCGGGGCGGCAAATCTACTGTAAAAAAAACGTTACTCCGCCAATTGTTGCTGCATCTTTCGTACCCGGTCTTCCAGTTTTTCTGAAGAAAGGTCCTCCCGCATACTATCCACTTTTATGGGAAAACAAAAAGGCGTCAGCTACTCC
>JBEBIF010000473.1:0-2614 GCA_040080515.1 Chitinophagaceae bacterium
TCATGGAATGACATGAAGGTTTTTTTCAGTACTATATTTAAATAAAATAATTGCATTGTTTTGAAGGCCTGGGTTTTGCAAAAGACTCAGGTCGTTTTTTTACAATCCGGCTAACTACTCATTCACAGAGACTTATTGCTCACTTCTACTATTTTATATCCGGTAGTAATGCCTGTTTTAGCACGGTATAATTACTGATTTAAGCATTTTTGTTCGTACAAATACTTTAGAAGAAATACGCAAAAAAGCTATGAATAACAGAAATCTGTTTCTATTTTGCCCTTCCATCGGACAAAAAACGGATTCCTTTGAAAAAAACACTTCTACCCATCCTTATTGGAAGCATTCTGCTTACGGCATGCCGTAAACAGGATTTTGATACGCCGCCAGCACCGCCTGCAGAACCCTGCCTTGAGCAAACTGCTAAGCCCGCCGGACGCATCTACACTTCTGATTCATTGGTCAGTTTCACCTGTACCTCTAAGCATTGTGGCCTCGTTCCCTTAAGCACCAAAAACTATTGGGTGTACGAGGATTCCCTGTTCAATTACGGGGTATTTGTGAAAGTGCAACTGGATACGCTCCGCTACTCGGCTACCTGGAAGTCATTATCTGATGACCTGGTATGGTGGGAAAGCAGCCTTTATGTGGGGATCCCGCAACGGTTATTTGCAAATGACTCTACTATTTACAGAACGGAAGAAAGGTCCTTTATGCCCGGAGTGATCGATGCCAAGAAAGACTACAGCCTTTTTCCCGGTGATTCATTGAGGTATCTTGGCAGTTTTGATGACGTGGCTGCCCCCGGCCGTTCACTAAGATTAGCTGCGCCTGTTACCAGTCCTGCGGGTTCCTTTACTGATTGTATCTACTTTGAAAAAAATGCCAGGAACTATCGTAAGGACCAGGTGTTTTTTAAACCCGGAATCGGGGTCATAAAATACATACAGGAAAAAGGCAACATGGGTATGCCGGGTGTCAAACTGCAGCAGGTATCTACGCTTGTTGCTTATCATATTGAATAACCCCACTCTCCTCTTTTGTACCTTTAATTTATGCTTCGTCAAAAGCAGGTAAAATCTGTATTAAACAAACATAAGAAACGGGATAGCTGGTTCCTGGATGATTATTCTGTAAACCCATATGAAGGCTGTAGTTGTAATTGCCTTTACTGTTATATCCGCGGAAGTAAGTACGGGGAGAATATGTCGGAAAGCCTCTCCGTTAAATCCAACGCACTCTCAATACTGGAAAAACAACTGGCAGCAAGAGCAAAGAAGAAAGAGTATGGCTTCATTGCAGTAGGGTCCGGAACGGACGCCTATATACACCAGGAAAGGGAGCAGCAACTGACGCAGGGCATGCTGAAACTGATCAGCCAATATAAATTCCCGGTCTTTATCAGCACTAAATGCACCCTGATCACCCGGGACCTGGAACTGCTGAAACAAATAGACCGTACTGCGATCCTTCCTGAAGATCTGAAAGACACCATTAAACGGGGCGTTATACTTTCTGTTTCCGTTTCCACACTTGATGAACGGATAAGCAACATGCTGGAACCGGGTGCCGCCACTCCTTTGCAACGACTGGAATTACTACGGCAATTAAAACAAGAGGGTTTCCTGGCGGGGGTCAACGCCATGCCGGTATTGCCATTTATTTCAGATACTGAAGAAGAGCTGGAAAAGATCATTGCAGGGGCAAAGGAGTATGGGGCTGATTATATTCTCATCGGCGGGCTCACCTTATTTGGAAGCGGTCCAGCTGATAGTAAAACGTTATTCTACAAATTCCTGGAAAGGTATGATGCCTCCTTATTACCCAGGTACCACCAATTGTATGGGGCCAATTTTTACACTCCCTTCTCCTACCAGGATGAATTGAAAAGAAGAGCAGACAAAATTTGCCGGAAATATGATATCAGAACAAAAATTCCCGAACAAGTATGAAAAAAGAAATTAAAGAGATACAAAAACTGCTTTCTGCAAAAGCAAATAAGGATCATAAGGACTTTTTCAGCAAAATGGTTCCCGGTTCCCAAATAATATATGGGGTGAAGACCCCTGTACTCAATGATATTGCAAAGAAATATAAAGAGGGCTCTTTCCCATTAGCAGAAGCGCTGTGGTATGCCGGTTCCATGGAAGAACGGATCATCGCCATTAAGATACTGGAGAAAAAAGGAAAAGATGACCCGGTCCGGTTGCTAAAATTGTTTCAGCAATTTTCAAAAACCGTTGATAACTGGGCTGTTTGCGATGGGCTCGGGATGCAGTTTTTACGAAGTATTGTCAAAACACACCGGGAGGATATTTTTCGTATTGCCAGGCAGTTTAACAGATCCTCCAATATGTGGCAGCGCAGGTTATCATTAGTGATGGTGGAATGGTACACCCGGCAGGAAGCTGATCATTTGGATATCAAAAAGCTGGTAGCCAACCTGGAAGATGACAAGGAATACTATGTAAAGAAAGCGGTAGTGTGGATCAACCGGAATTTTAAAAAAGGAAAGTAGGCAAGTACTATTTTTTGATCTCTTCAGATAGTTTTTCCAGCATCAGCGAATATTCATAGCTATAGCTGTTCTTAATATCGTCAGGCAGATCGTACC
>JBEBIF010000474.1:0-2614 GCA_040080515.1 Chitinophagaceae bacterium
GTATTACTACAGGCAGATATTAAAGTAAATAACGACACCATACGGATATATACCACTCACCTGCAATCAAACCTGTTCAATAAAAAAGACTATGAGCGGCTGCAGAAAATTAAAAGTGGTGAGGATAGCATAGTGTCCAACTCCAAAAATATTCTTTCAAAAATTAAAAGGGGAATAACCAGCAGGGCCATACAGGCCGACCGGGTGAAAGAAGTATTGAGTAATTCGCCTTACCCGACCCTGGTATGTGCCGATCTGAATGATGTGCCGAATTCTTATACCTACTTTAAAGTTCGAGGCAATATGCAGGATGCTTTTTTAAAAAAAGGGTTTGGTATCGGCAGGTCTTTTTCAGCCATTTCCCCCACGTTGCGGATCGACTTCATTTTTGCAGATAAAAAATTCAGAGTAAAACAGTTCAACAGGGTGGTCAAAAACCTGTCGGACCATTATATGCTGGTGGCAGATGTGGAATTGAAAAAATAAACTAAAAACAGTATCTTCGTTTTAATGCTGAAAAACAGATATCATACCTGCTGTTGTTGCCTCCCGGGTTGCTGAGACACCCCGATGCCCCTTTATGGCGGCCACCCTGTTTCCTAAACTATTTTTCTTCATCTTTGTCCCGCCTGTTTTCGCCCATGATCATTCTATGGCGGTACGGATAAATAAAGCTACTATGAGTCAATTGAAAGTATATAATTCTCTTACAAGACAAAAAGAAGTATTCACCTCCATCACACCCGGGCATGTGGGCATGTATGTGTGCGGACCTACCGTAAGTGGTGAAAGTCACCTGGGGCATGCAAGGCCCTACATCACCTTTGATGTGATCTATCGCTACCTCACCCACCTGGGCAACAAAGTCCGCTATGTGCGAAACATCACCGATGCCGGACATTTTGAAGAAGAAGGAAGAGAAGCAGAAGATAAAATATCAAAGAAGGCGATTTTGGAAAAACTGGAACCAATGGAGCTGGTACAGAAATATACCAACCTGTTTCATTGGGCAATGGATAAATTCAATACCGTACCGCCTACTATAGAACCAACGGCCACCGGGCATATTGTGGAGCAGATAGGCATGATTGAAACGATCATCGAAGCAGGATATGCGTATGCCGTGAATGGCTCAGTTTATTTTGATGTAAAAAAGTATGCCGCCACACACGACTATGGCAAGCTGAGCGGAAGAGTGATCGAAGACCTGCTGGAGACTACCCGTGAACTGGAAGGACAGGAAGAAAAAAGAGACACTGCTGATTTTGCCCTTTGGAAAAATGCAGCACCGGAGCATATCATGCGGTGGAAAAGTCCCTGGGGAGTTGGTTTTCCCGGCTGGCATATTGAGTGCTCGGCAATGGCCACCAAGTATCTCGGGGCGGAATTTGATATACACGGCGGCGGAATGGACCTGTTATTTCCTCATCATGAAAGTGAGATAGCACAAAGCACCATCTGCAATCATACAGCACCGGTGCGCTACTGGGTTCATAACAATATGATCACTATCAATGGCCGGAAGATGGGCAAGAGCTATAATAATGTGATCAAACTGACGGAACTATTCAGTGGCGATCATCCCCTGCTGGCCAAGGCTTTTCACCCGATGGTGATACGGTTCTTTATTTTGCAAACACAATACCGCAGCACCCTGGATTTTAGCAACGATGCATTGCAGGCCGCAGAGAAAGGATTGAAACGGTTATGGGATGCGTATGAAAAGCTGAAGCTATTGAACTATGCAGAGCAAGCTGGCGCATTTGATGCAGAACTGGATGCAAAAGTGAAGCAGTTGGTGGCGGAGCTGGATGAATTCATGAATGATGATTTTAACACCGCCAAAGTGCTGGCCAGTATGTTTGAATTGGTGCCGGTTATCAATTCGATGAAGGATAAAACGATACCTGTGGCTGCAGTGAGTGAAGCAACATTTATATTGCTGCAAAAGCAGTTAAAGATCTATACGGAAGACATACTTGGATTGCAATCGGTGAATGAAGCTGAAAACTCCCGCCTGCAGGGCGTGATGCAATTGCTGATCGATATCCGGAAAACGGCAAAGGAGAAAAAAGATTTTGCCACTTCTGATAAGATACGGAACCAGTTGTCAGCGCTTGGTATCAGCCTGAAGGATGAGAAGGGTGGGGAAATGAGCTGGGACGTAGAGTGAAAAATTAAATGCGAAAGGATAATAGTTTAACCCTGGTGCTGGAGAACTATTATCTTTTAGGTAGTGGGTCAGTTTGAAAATTAGTTGCTTTTAAAATGCTCTTGAACCACATAGACAAGAAGTTATCATAGGAATACACACATAGAAAGGTCTATGTGTGTATTCCTATCTGCTCTATGGCCTATGTGGTTCATCTTTTTCAAAATGACCCACGACCATCTTTTATTTATCATCTTTTATCTTTTTAAAATGCATTATATACCACATCTTTCAAAGGACAAAAAACTAAAGAAGCTGATTGACGCCGGTGTGCCGCATCAGTTGAAGAAGCGGAAGAATATCTGCATCTATCTCTGCGCATCTATCATGAGCCAGCAGCTTTCTACTAAAGTGGCGGATGTGATCTACAAACGATTCATTGCTTTATATGGAGGCAAAGAA
>JBEBIF010000475.1:0-2629 GCA_040080515.1 Chitinophagaceae bacterium
CAATTAACTAAGAGAAAAAAGGAGTGAAGGAGGAAAAGAGGAAAACCCGGTAAATTAAAGCTCTTTCTCCTTATCTCATTTTCTCTTTTAACCTCTTAGCCAAAAAAAAGCATATATAAGTGAAGAAACTACCACTCCTGCTATTATTCCTGTCTGCCACCATGGTGGTAGCGGCACAGGATTCCACATCCCGCAACAAAAGTAAAAATGAGAAGAAAGATATACGGAAGAAAAAGGTGAGTGAACTGATCAAGCAGGCCGAAGAAGGCGTATTGATCTACCGGAAGCAAAGCATTTTCGGTTTCCAGTTTCGTACCAATGGATATGGTGCCTTTTATGAGTTGGGCCGGATGAAAACCAATCGTAAGACCAATATTTACCGGATCGATATTACAGAGATCAAACATGCCAAGGAAGAAAAACTGCAGGGCGGTGGCATCATCTTTGGCAACCCGTTCATTTATGGAAAGATCAATAGTTTTTACCAGGTGACCTTAGGCTTTGGGCAACAATACATACTTGGTCAAAAAGGAAATAAGAATGGTGTGGCAGTTTCAGCCATCTACAACGGCGGGCTGGCATTAGGCTTATTGCGTCCTTATTACCTGGAAGTGCAGAACCCATTGGGTGGCGAAAATAAGATCATCAAATATTCGTTGGCAGACAGTGCCTTGTTCCTGGGGCCCACCATCGTTGGCAGCGCCGGATTCAGCAAGGGCTGGAATGAATTGAAAATAAAACCCGGTGCATTTGTAAAGGCGGCGCTCCGTTTCGACTATGGCCGCTTTAATGAAGTGGTGTCCGGTCTCGAAATAGGCCTGAGTGCTGAATTCTATTCGGCCAAAATACCACAAATGGTGGCCCAAAAGGATAAACAATTCTTTATACAGGGCTATATCTCCATGCTGTTTGGCAGGCGAAAGTAAATATAGACCGAAAGTCAGTAAAGTTGGAAAGACCGAAAGTTAAGTACCTTCTGAACTTAATTGACTAAGCTCCCGGACTTTCGATCTTCCGACTTCCCGTCTTTCCTCGTATTTTTGCCTGATGACGGAACTTCCGATAGCAACTCCTGCTGTTGACAATACAAGGGTCAAAAAGCCTGACTGGTTGCGGGTGAAACTGCCTATTGGCGAAAGCTATAAGCATGTCCGCGGACTGGTAGATGATCACAAACTGCATACGATCTGCGAAAGCGGTAATTGTCCCAATATGGGCGAATGCTGGGGTGCCGGTACCGCCACTTTTATGATACTGGGTAATACCTGTACCCGCAGTTGTGGCTTTTGTGCGGTGGCCACCGGTCGTCCTGACCCGGTGGACTGGGATGAACCACAACGGGTGGCCGAAGCGATCCACCTGATGAAAGTGAAGCATGCCGTTGTTACTTCGGTGGACCGGGATGAGATACAGGATGGTGGTTCCATTATCTGGTATAATACCATTAAAGCGATCAAAGCATTAAATCCGGATACGACATTAGAAACACTGATACCGGATTTCAAAGGACAGAAAGAAAATATACAACGGGTGATAGATGCGGCGCCGGAAGTGGTGAGCCATAATATTGAAACAGTGGAACGGCTGACCCGCCAGGTACGGATACAAGCCAAGTACTGGAGAAGTATGGAAGTGATACGTACGCTGAAAGATGGTGGTATGCGGACCAAGAGCGGCATCATGCTGGGGCTGGGTGAAACCAAAGAAGAAGTGATACAGACGATGAAAGATCTGCAGACCAATGGTTGTGATGTGATAACGATCGGTCAGTACCTGCAGCCCACTAAAAAACATTTACCGGTGCACCGTTTTGTACATCCGGATGAATTTGCGGAGTACCGGGAGATCGGGTACAACCTTGGACTTGATTATGTGGAAAGCGGTCCGCTGGTACGCTCTTCTTATCATAGCGAAAGACATGTGTTTGCGGGATTGGGGAGGAAGGAGTGGGAAGAAAACAGATGATAGATGATAGATGATAGTTTCTTTTATGCTAAAGTCTTTTTTAATACCTGGGATGTTATTGATTCCGGGTTTTTTATTTGGGCAGGTGAAATGGCAGAATGTGGATTCGTTGTTTCAGCCGTTGCCGGCATCGGTGCATGTGTATAGCACAACAGACCCGCTGGATGGCAAACCTAACATCGCTTATTATGTGGAAGCAGACCTGAAGGATAAGAAACTTGACTTTACGGCTGATACCACTTTTAAACGACGGCTGACTCCTTCTAAGTTTTATGAGAAGAATGGGCAGCCGCTGCTGGTGGTGAATACTACTTTTTTCTCCTTTGCCACGAACCAGAATTTGAATGTGGTAATCAAAAAAGGAAAACTGGTTAGTTATAATGTGCATACGATTAATGGGAGAGGGAAGGATACATTTACCTATCGTCATCCGTTTATAGGTGCGATCGGAATTTCTAAAAGAAGATTTGTTGATATTGCCTGGGTACATACCGATTCGGCTTATAAAATTCCGTATGCCCTGAATCAGCCAGTGCCGCCGTTAAAGGATTCATCTCTTTCTTTCACAAGAGCAGCCGCACTTAATTATTTATTTCCACCATCTGGGCCAACTGATAATTTGTTTTTGAATTTCTACCAATGGAAAATGAGAACTGCCGTAGGC
>JBEBIF010000476.1:0-2623 GCA_040080515.1 Chitinophagaceae bacterium
GTTTTGTTCCAGAATAAGACCAGTAAAAACCCGGTAAGGGCGCCGCCGAGGTGGGCAAAATGGGCTACACTATCACCGGAAATGTTACCAAAGCCGCCGAAAAGGTCGATAGCTATATAAACCATAACCAGCCATTTCGCCTTTATAGGAATAGGAATAGGGATGATCATCAGCTCGGTATTGGGAAACAGGTAGCCAAACGCAACGAATACACCCATCACAGCACCAGAAGCGCCTACTGCCGGAGCGCCGCCACCCATAAAATACTGAACGGCCAGGTGTGCTATCGCCGCACCTACGCCACAGGCCAGGTAAAAGAAAAGAAATCGTTTTGCGCCCCATACATTTTCCAGGATGCGGCCAAACATGTAAAGGCCAAACATATTGAAGAGAATATGAAGAAATACAACTTGGCCCCTGACATCGTATGAGGCATGGGCAAACATATGTGTAGCAACCTGGTAGGGTTTAAAAAAAGGGCTGTCAATCGGCCACAAGGCTATCTTCATCGTAAGGCCCGATTGCTTATCATAGATAAGCTGGGCTATCCAAACCAGTACATTAATAATGATCAGGTTCTTTACTATCGGCGGAAAACGGTCTACACGGGTGAATCGAAAATTACTCATAGGGCAAAAGTAAGTTTTATTGATTGGCTTTTTATTTACTAACCGGAACCAGTACCAAATCCTTTCTTAAAATAAACCCGGTAGTAAGAGCGCCTTTGCTATTTTCAAAAGTGCATTCAATAAAGTTTTTGAATTTTTTATACCCCTGCACCACATCTCCTTTCAGCAGGTAGGCCTTCCTGGGTTTTGATTGCAGGACCGGGCTTTCATAGAAAAATGTTTTAGGCACATTTACTTTCCACTGGCTGCTGTCTTTGTTGTAGTACTGTGTGTATTTTGAAAAAGCAATATCTCCCGTTTCACTCCGGTCAATAATGGTGTTTGTAGTGGTATTGTCCGGATCGCCCGCCTGGAAACTGGTGATATCATGCGTTTGCAGGTACCAGTTCTTTTTTAGTTTATCATAGCGAAAGGTCACTGTTTCTGCCCATCTCCAGCTGCTGCCGCCGTAAGATGAAATGGCAAATTCATTGGTCCTTATTTCCAGTGCCTGGTAAGGGTCGCCCATCATACCACCGCACAACCTGCAGGGTACTACCTCCGTATTACTTGCCACAGATTTTAAACCGCCTCCGGGCTGCCGGAGCAGCAGCAACACGGGCCTGGCTATTTCCCATTCCTCATTATCAAAGCTGGCAGAGTCCTCCCCTTTTGATTTCAGGATAAGTACATAATCCGTTAGTTTATCTCCATTCAGATCGCCAATGGTAAAATCAAGCACTTCATATCCTTCCAGTATATACGGCAGTAATTCTTTGGGTACTTCTTTTTCCTGTGCCCGTACTGCAAAAGAGGATGCGGTAAAAAGGATGATGACGAAAAAAGATTTTAGCATATGGAAAGTTTTACTGTTTTGCCAAATATTGAACCACATAAGAAACATAGACAGATAGAAATACACACATAGAAAACCCATGTGGTTCAAAAACTATCATTCCCCTTTGCCTGGTACTGTATCCCTTAATTTCAACTGCACCACATTTTCAATATGGTGTGTATGAGGAAACATATCTACCGGTTGCACTTTTGTTACCTCATACTTTTCATTCAGTAAATATAGGTCTCTTGCTTGTGTGGCAGGATTACAACTTACATAAACCACTACCGGTGCAGCTATCTCCAGTATCTTTTGCACCAGTTTTTCGTGCATGCCCGCACGGGGCGGATCGGTGATGATGACATCCGGCCTGCCATGAGCAGTAAAGAAATCATCCGTACAAATATCAATCACATCGCCGGTAAAAAAAGCAGTGGAAGATAAATCATTTAGCAATGCATTTTCTTTAGCATCTTGTATTGCAGCGCCGATCATTTCCACCCCAATGATCTTTTTAGCATTTTTGCTTACAAAAATACCAATGCTGCCTGTACCACAATACAGATCATACACGATCTCATTGCCACTAAGCTCCGCAAAATCCCTTGTCACCTGGTACAAACGTTCCGCCTGCTTTGTATTGGTTTGAAAAAAAGATTTCGGGCCTACTTTAAATTGAAACTCATTTAGCTTTTCTATCACATACCCTTTGCCCTGATACACCACTGGTTCCAGGTCGTTCATACTGTCATTCCATTTGGTGTTTACAGTGTACAACAGGGTGGTGATCTCCGGAAATGCTTTTGCCACATATTCCATCAGCCTTTTTATTTTTTCTCCATCATCTTCTCCCAATACGATATTCACCATCAGTTCTCCGGTAGTGCAAAGCCGCACCTGCATCGTTCTTAAAAAACCAACATGATTCCTTATGTCATAAAACGTCCAGTCGTTGTCAATAGCAAATTTTTTTACTGCCAGCCGGATCGCATTCGTAGGTTCAGCCTGCAGGTGGCAGGTTTCAATGTCCACTATTTTATCAAAGAAGCCTTTGGCGTGAAAGCCGGCCCCCCTAAATCCCCCCGACTTGTCCGCCGGGGTGGAAAGGGGGACTTCAGACCCCACTATTACAGAAGACTCCTTAAAACTGTCGGAGTCTAAAGCCCCTCCCTCGGAG
>JBEBIF010000477.1:0-2616 GCA_040080515.1 Chitinophagaceae bacterium
GGCCGAAATAGCTCAGTTGGTAGAGCAACTGATTTGTAATCAGTAGGTCGCTGGTTCGACTCCAGTTTTCGGCTCATATATTTTCCGGATGGTAACCCGGAAAATTGTTGAGGGCAGATGGCCGAGTGGCTAAAGGCGACAGACTGTAAATCTGTTCTCTCACGAGTACGGAGGTTCGAATCCTTCTCTGCCCACACTATCCGCCGTTCCTGATAATTATCGGGATTTAATAAAGGCAGGACTTAGTTCTTTGTATAGATAAAAACGATTACCAGCGGGAGTAGCTCATTTGGTAGAGCGGTAGCCTTCCAAGCTTCAGGTGGCCGGTTCGAGCCCGGTCTCCCGCTCTTTACTTTAACTGCCTGCGACGGCAGTGGAAAAAAGCCGTTGTAGCTCAGTGGTAGAGCACTTCCTTGGTAGGGAAGAGGTCGTGAGTTCGATTCTCACTAACGGCTCTCTTTTAGGTAAGTGATAAAATTGAATTGAGAAAGGAGAATGAAATCCTGATTGAGATCGGAAATAAAACAACAAAAACAGATAGTAATAATCTGCCGGATTTATAATAAAAACAACAATAATTAGTAAAACACAATTTAAAACCGATAACAATGTCAAAAGAGACCTTTAAGAGGGATAAACCCCACGTAAACATTGGTACTATTGGTCACGTTGACCATGGTAAGACCACGTTGACTGCCGCTATTACAGAAATCCTTTCTAAAAGGGGTCTGGCGACAGCAAAAAAATATGACGAAATTGACGGTGCTCCGGAAGAAAAAGAAAGGGGTATCACCATTAACACTGCCCACGTTGAGTATCAGACTGACACACGTCACTATGCTCACGTTGACTGTCCTGGTCACGCAGACTATGTTAAGAACATGATCACTGGTGCTGCACAAATGGATGGTGCCATCCTTGTTGTGGCTGCTACCGATGGTCCTATGCCACAAACAAAAGAACATATCCTGCTGGCTCGCCAGGTAGGTGTACCTCGTATGGTTGTTTTTTTAAATAAAGTTGACCTCGTTGATGACCCTGAATTGCTTGAGCTGGTAGAAATGGAAATCCGTGAAGCTTTGACGAAGAGAGGCTTTGATGGTGACAACACACCAATTATAAAAGGCTCTGCAACTGGCGCATTGGCTGGTGATGAAAAATGGGTTGGTGCTATCAATGAATTGATGGATGCAGTTGATTCTTACATTCCATTGCCCCCACGTCCGGTTGATCTTCCGTTCCTGATGTCTGTAGAAGATGTATTCTCTATCACAGGCCGAGGTACAGTTGCTACTGGTCGTATCGAAAGAGGCCGTATTAAAGTTGGTGAAGGAGTTGAGATCGTTGGATTGACTGACGCTCCTCTTACTTCAACTTGTACAGGTGTGGAAATGTTCCGTAAACTGTTGGATGAAGGTGAAGCTGGCGATAATGCGGGTTTGCTCCTCCGTGGTATTGAAAAAACCCAGATCCGTCGTGGTATGGTAATCTGTAAGCCCGGTTCTATCACTCCACATACTGATTTTAAATGCGAAGTGTATGTACTGAGCAAAGATGAAGGTGGACGTCATACTCCATTCTTCCAGAAATACCGCCCTCAGTTTTATTTTCGCACTACAGATGTGACTGGTGAAGTGGAGCTGAATGCTGGTACTGAGATGGTTATGCCAGGTGATAATACTTCATTGACAGTGAAGCTTATCCAACCTATCGCAATGGAGAAAGGATTGAAATTTGCGATTCGTGAAGGGGGCCGTACAGTGGGTGCTGGTCAGGTTACTGAGATTTTGAAATAATCTTTTATATTTGCTACTTCAAAAGTCATTGGTCATAAGGAATATCCGAACGACCGGTGACTTTTGATTCTTACGGGCATGGTGCAACGGTAGCATACGGGTCTCCAAAACCTTTGATCTGGGTTCGAATCCTAGTGCCCGTGCAGATTAAATTGTACAACTTGTCCTTCCGCCAGTCGGGATGGATTTTTTAAACTGAACAAATGAATAAGATTGCTATTTACTTTCGGGAGAGTTACAAAGAGCTTACAGAAAAAGTAAGCTGGCCTACCTGGCCACAACTACAACAGTCAACAATGATCGTATTAGTGGCTACGCTGGTCATTGCTTTTGTAGTGTTGGGTATGGACTTTGTTGCCAGTAACGGATTGAAATTTATATATGAGTTTTTGAAATAAAAGATAATGGAAGCAACAGCAACAAATACAGATAACATACAACAGGAAACTACGAAATGGTTTGTGCTCAGAGTTGTAAGTGGTAAGGAAAGAAAAGTGAAAGAATACCTGGACAAGGAAGTGTCCCGTGGTGGCTGGGAACAGGTGAAACAGGTTTTTCTGCCAGTGGAAAAAGTGTACAAAGTAGCCAATGGGAAAAAGGTAATGCGGGAAAGAAATTATTATCCCGGCTATGTGATGATTGAAATTGCCAATGGCAAATTGACTGATGATTTAAGAGACATCATAAAAAATACTACAAACGTTATTCATTTTCTTGGTAAAGAAAATCCTATTGCTCTCCGTAAGGCTGAAGTAAATAAGATGCTGGGTAAAATGGATGAAATGGCAGAAGCCGGTGGTGTTAGCATGAGTGAGCCATT
>JBEBIF010000478.1:0-2615 GCA_040080515.1 Chitinophagaceae bacterium
CTATCAACTTTGCCCGGGAAAACGGTTATGTGGAAACACTGATGGGCAGAAAACGCTGGTTGCGGGATATCAACTCAGCCAACTTTACCGTACGGGGTTTTGCAGAGCGAAACGCCATTAATTCTCCCATACAGGGAACAGCAGCCGACATGATCAAACTGGCCATGCAAAAAGTACAGGCCGCCATGAAGAAGGAAAAGATGCAAAGCAAAATGATACTGCAGGTACATGATGAACTGGTGTTTGATGCAGTGAAGACGGAAGTAAAAGAATTAAAACCGCTGATACTGGAAAATATGCAAATGGCCATGTTGCTTCCTCATAAAGTACCGGTAGTGGCAGAATGCGGTGAAGGTAAAAACTGGCTCGAAGCACATTAATTATGAATTGGAATTTTTATTTTGACGACGTTCTCCTGATCGGAAGCCGCTATTTGATCATAGCAAGCATTGCTTTTATTATTTGGTATGTATTGCTGCGCCGGATGATGGCTTCGAAAAAAATTCAGGAACGATATCCAAAGTTTGGCGATTATGCCAGGGAGATCGGCTTTTCCATAACCACGGTCTTTATCATGTCCTTTATTCCTGCATTGGTTTTTGGCAGCCCAGAATTATCCAGTCATACAAAATTTTACAGGGATATCAATCAGCACTCCCTGCTGTATTTTGTTCTGGCATTTCCACTGATGGCCCTTATGCATGATACTTATTTTTACTGGATGCACCGGCTTATGCATCACCCGTCTGTATTTAAACTGGTACACCTCATTCACCACAAATCCACCAACCCAAGCCCCTTTGCTGCCTATGCATTTCATCCGCTGGAAGCAATCGTTGAAGCCGGCATATTCCTGGTATTTGTTTTTACCATCCCGGTTCACCTGTTTCATTTGTTATTCTTCTTTTTGTTCATGATCGTTTACAATGTGTACGGCCATCTTGGCTGGGAGCTGTATCCCAAAGGTTTCAGCAGGCACTGGCTGGGCAAATGGATCAATACCTCCGTTAATCACAATCAGCATCACCAGTATTTCAAAGGCAATTATGGATTGTATTTTTTGTTCTGGGACAGGATGATGGGCACCATCCGGAAAGATTACGAGGAAAGATTTGAAGAGGTGAAAAGCAAAAAATAATTATTACCCGGCCTACCTAAATACTAAATCTCCGGTAGCACCCGCTATTATTTTTCCAAAGTCATACTCTTTTACAGGTACAAGGGAGTAAGTTTGCATCCTTATGCAACCCGTTATTTATTATTGTTATGATGCTTACTGCGGCTGGTGCTATGGTTTCAGCCCCGTTATTAAAAAATTGGCGGAAACATACAAAGGCAAGATTTCTTTTGAAGTGTTATCGGGCGGTATGATACCGGCAGAAAATGCACAACCGATCGCTGCTACAGCCGGGTATATCAGCAACGCTTACAAACGGGTGGAAGAACTGACCGGAATACAATTCGGTCCCGATTATCTCTGGCATATTTTTAATCCCGGGGAAAGCGACTGGTTCCCTCATTCAGAAAAAGCGGCCATTGCTCTGTGCATTTTTAAAGAGTTGTATCCGGAACAACAGGTATTTTTTGCTGCAGACCTCCAGTATTCACTACACTATGAAGGAAGAGACCTCACTGATGATGAAGCCTACCGCCACCTGCTGGAAAAATACAGTATCAACCCGGCAGATTTTTATAAAAAACTACATGCGGAGGAATACAAAGACAAAGCCCGCCAGGAATTTGCACTGTGCAAACAATTGCAGGTAACAGGCTTTCCGCAGGTGTTGATCCAGGTATCAGACAAGAAGTTTTATTTACTCTCAAAAGGATATGCAGATTTTAAAACAGTAAACAGCAGGCTTGAATCTGTTTTTACAGAATTGAAAACAACGACTTCCTAATAATTAATTGGTATTACATGATCCTCACCATAACATTGAATCCCTGTATCGATAAAAGTTCCCGGGTGGAAAAAATGAAACCCGAAAGTAAGTTGCGCTGTACAGAAGTGGTAAACGAACCCGGTGGCGGCGGCATCAATGTAAGTAAAGCATTAAAAAAATTAAATACTCCATCAGTTGCCTTATTTCCCGCCGGAGGGCACAATGGAAATATGTTATGCTCCTTATTGAAAGAAGAAGGCATATTATTTCATGCGGTGGACACTAAAACAGAAACAAGGGAAAACTGGATCGTTTTGGAGACATCTACGAACAATCAATTCCGATTCACTTTTCCCGGAAGGGAAGTGCAGGAAGAAACGATCAAAGCACTTGTTGAGCAGATCCGTTCGTTTGCCCCCGCTTATGTAGTGGCAAGCGGTAGTTTACCACCCGGATTGCCTGATTATTTCTATGGCCTGATAGTAAAAAATGCAGCGGCAGTTGGTGCCAAATGTATAATAGATACCAGTGGTCCCGCATTACAAGCAATAAAAGGAAAGCATGCTTACCTGATAAAACCGAATATTGGTGAGCTGTGTAAAATGCTGAATGTGGAATGGCTGGATAAAAAAGAAGTGCCCGATGCAGCGCAACAAGCCATAGCAGATGGCTTTGCAGAGATCATTGTTATCTCCATGGGCGCTGAAGGTGCCTGGCTGGTAAGTAGTGATC
>JBEBIF010000479.1:0-2615 GCA_040080515.1 Chitinophagaceae bacterium
GTCTATTACAATCTGGTGGTCATCTACCAGGGCCAGTGTTATTTTTTCCTGCTTCATGATGGTGTGTATGGTGGTACGTTGACGCAACAACAGGCGCTGTTCGTTGTACCGGCTGCATCAACGGTCGTAAAATACTATAAAATCGGTTTTTGTTGTGATCTTATTATCAACATAAGTGTCCGTGTGCGAAGGTTTTTGACCGGGAATTATTATAGTGTAAAATAGTGACCAGAGATCAGGGGCTGTGTGAGTGGGCTTTGGAATCTGGCAGTTATTTTTTCTATACCGGTACATGCAGTGCGACAACGGTGCCTCTTCCGGGTGCAGAATCGAAATCTACCGTGCCTTTAAGGTATTCGATACGGGTAAGGATATTCTTTAAACCAATTCCTTCAAAATTGTCTTTATCTGCAGTATCAAACCCTTTACCATTATCTTCTATTGTACCACTGATGCCATCTTTGTCCCGGATGAGGGAAATATCCAGGCTGCTGGCCCCGGCATGCTTGATGGCATTGTTTACACATTCCTGGATAACACGGTAGAGGACTGTTTCTACATTGGAGTCCATCCTTTCTTCTAACCCTTCTGTATAAACATGTACCTGCAGGTTTTTATTGGTGAGTTTGTCCACAAAATCACGGATCGCAATACTAAGGTTGTTCTTTAACAGGGCATTGGGCATCATGATATGGGATACGGTCCTTACTTCTTTACAGCTTTCATCAACAAGGGTAATGATCTTTTCAAATGACTTTTGCTGCTCTGTGCTATTAAACTGTATCTCAGATTCAAAAGCAGACAGGTTCATCTTGGCGGCACTCATCATCTGCCCCACACCGTCATGAAGGTCTTTGGCTATCCGTTCCCGTTCATTTTCTTCCGCTTCCATCACTGCTTTCACGGCTATTTCCTGTTGCTTCATTATGGCAGCCTGCAGCTGCTGTTCCTTTTTCAGCTTTTCCCGTTTGTATTTTGAATGGATCAGCAGGCTTGTAAACAGTACAAGACCAGCTATACCGATGAACAGGTAATTTTGCAGCCGCAACCGGTTTTGCTGCTCGTTTATCTGTTGCTCTTTCCGGGCACTTTCATATTTACTGTTCAGTTCTTCTATCTGTTTAGTTTTTTCAAGCGCATACAGGCTGTCCCGCAAGGCAGAACGTTTTAGAAAATACTGGAAGGCTTTTTGAAAATCTCCCTGTTTTTGTGCCACAGCAGAGAGTTCGTTGTAGTTATTGGACTGTAATTCCGGGTACTTTAATCCTTCTGCTACTTTATTACTCAAGGTCAGGTACTCGATGGCTTTAGCGTAATCGCCTTTATTGTTCATGGCTACGCCGAGATCGGAATAGGTTAGGGCAATGGCGAAACTGTCTTTCAGCATCTCCCGGATGTGCAGTGCCCGTAAAAGATTTTTCTCCGCTTCAGAATAGTTTTTTTGAATGACATATACTCCGGCAATATTGCTAAGGGAATAAGACACACCAAGTGAATCGCCGGCTGCTTCTGCCAGTTTCATAGATGCAGTATATCTTCTGATGGCTTCTTTATAATCTTCCCTGTATTCAAACACCACACCAGATTCGTTTAGGATCATGGCAATACCTGCTGTATCTCTTAACTGACGATAAATGACATCTGCCTTATTGTAATTTTCAAGGGCCCTGTCCAGGCTTCTTGTTTTACGGTACAATTTGGCCAGGTCATTATATACCGGGGCCAGTTTTTTCTTATTGTCTGTTTTTTCCAGTATGGCGATGGCTTCATAAAAATTAGTGGCAGCCACATCATACTTTCCTTTAAAATAACTGGCCACGCCTATTTGTCTTTTTAGTTCTGCCACACTTACGGAGTCCGTATTCTTCCGGGCCAGTTTCAGCGCTTTTTCTCCTTCGATCAGTGTGGAGTCAAAATTCTTCAGTTGAAAATTTTCTACCAGTTTGATCGAAGCATTGATCTGGTCCTCGTAGGTTTTGCCGGAGTTGATCACCAACCTCAGGCTGTCGATACTTACCTGGGCTCTTACAGATACGGAAAGTAAAAGGAATGATATAAAAGTGATCAGTCGGTTCATTTTTATTGCAGCTGTTGCATGACTTGTAATTTGGTGGAATTAAAGTCCCAGAACTTCTTTCATGGTAAAGAAACCTTTTTTGTCTTTTATGAATTCTGCAGCCAGCACAGCGCCGGAGGCAAAACCGGTACGGTTATGTGCAGTATGTATGATCTCAATGGTATCAATGGCAGATGAATACTTAATGCTGTGTGTGCCGGGAGCAGGATCGATCCGCTGACTGATGATCTCCAGGTCTTCCGGGTGGTCACTCAGTTCATTTACCCATTGTTTTTTTCTTTTCACCTGTTCCAGTATTTGTTCTGCCAATGTAATGGCGGTACCGCTTGGCGCATCTTTTTTTTGTGTGTGATGGGTTTCCTCCAGTATCACTTCATAATCTTTATGGGGCGCCATCAGTGCGGCGAGTTTTTTATTTACTTCAAAAAAAATGTTGACACCCACACTAAAATTGCTGGAATAGATAAAAGCGCCATTTACTCCTTTACAATGATCTTTCATTTCACCAAGCCGGTCTGTCCAGCCGGTAGAACCGCAA
>JBEBIF010000480.1:0-2609 GCA_040080515.1 Chitinophagaceae bacterium
ACAGATGATAGTGTCCTTAGTTCAGGGATTACTTAAGGGAAGTAAAAGTTAATAGATTATAGTGTCTTCGATTTTAAAGAGGTTAAATTAAGAAGAGTTGTTTAGGATATAAAGAACTATTATCTATCAGTTATCATCTATTCACTTTCTTCTCACCATCCCACACACAACGAAACATTCCCCACTTTATGTCCACAATAATTTTTATAATCGGGGCTGTAAGCTTTTTGTGTAAAGGAAAGAGAGAACTGCCGGAATGAAACATGCAGCATTATATCCAGCCGGGCCTGTATTTTTTTTCTCCTCAGATCACTGCCGGATTTTGCATTGTTATCATGTATGGGAGACTTACTGTTGAACAGGCCTCCATCCAGTAAGGCATTATACAATACCGCATCCAGCGATGGTTTAACGGAAAAAGCTAACCCCGGTTTTTTCTGATTTACCGGAAAATACTGGCTGGCAAGACCAGAAAAATAACTGAGATTTTTTTGAAACCGGATGATGGAATAAACAGACAGGGCATCTGATAAGGTACCTGCAAAACCATTTACCCCGGCCACCAGTATCAGTTTGTTTTTTCCGGCTACCTGTTTTTCATAGGTCAAATTGTAATTAAGCAGCACATCAGCAGGCAACTGGTAATCCCATCCGTTGGGCCGGGGATCACCGATCAACCGGTGCAGGAAGACTTGTGTTTGCTCAACTAACGCTGGTGGTCCCATCACTCCGGCAACCCATTCTGTTTGCAGGTTTCTTTTATTCACCGGGTCGGCTTTGTGCCGGGTATGTATCACCATCAATGCACCTGCATATGGGTAATCATTTTTATCAGGAATAAAAGGGAACGTCTTTTTTGGAGTGATCATTACCTGCAGAAGGCTCCAGCCATTTGTGGCATATTTTGGTGAGAAGATCCTTTTCTTTTGATGCAGCCCTGGCTCTTGCTTTTTTCGGGGACTAAAATAATCCAGCCGGGTTCCGTTTGTATAGCCCCAATCCTGGCCTTTGAACAGCGCATTAATGCCATCGTTATCTTCATAAATGCGGATAAAACGTTTAGTAGTTGTGGCATCCTGCCCTAATCCTGCCAGGGCAAGCATGCAAATGAAAAGGAGAAAGAAACCCTTTTGCATGAAATAGCGGTGATGTGTGCTTCTGATGATTAAGAAATTGCTTAGCTGCAAGGTAGCTATTTCTTAATTCCGGTACTTCTGTTTAGTCCCGCAACTCAATGGTGCGGATGTCTGCCCAGGTACCGCCGCAACAGGCACACAATGTCATATCTTCAAATAATTGATAGCTGGCGCATACAACAAGGTTATTCTGCTGAAAAGCTGCCGGAATGTTGCGGGAGGGATAGCTCCGCCCATTTACAGTGATACCCCAACCCGGACAGCCCGGAGCGGCATTTGTGATAGTTACTAAAGTACAATCTTTATTGCTTTTAGTTTTGTTACAGGCTGAAGTAGCGATAATTATGCAGAAGAGGACTGTTATAAGGGGTTTCATACCTTATTTTTTATAAAAAACCTGACAATACCAGCTGAATAAACGTTGCTTTCAGTAAGGACCCTAAAATCATATTGTCCTACCTTTGCAGCCGCATGAAAACGAAGACTCTAAAGAAGGATAAGGTCAACATCATCACCCTTGGGTGCAGCAAGAATATGGTGGACAGCGAAGTGCTGAGCGGCCAGTTGCTGGCCAATGATATTGACGTGGTGCATGAGAACAAAAAACTGGACCATAATATCGTGGTGGTGAATACCTGCGGATTTATCGACAAAGCTAAAGAGGAAAGCATTAATACCATTCTGGACCAGGTGGAACTGAAACGAAAGGGCAAACTGGACAAAGTATATGTCACAGGCTGTCTGAGTGAACGGTACAAGAATAATCTTGAAGCAGAGATACCTGAAGTGGATGCCTATTTTGGTACGATGGAATTACCATTGATACTAAAACAATTTGAAGCGGATTATAAAACGGAATTAGTAGGCGAACGGTTATTGGCCACACCACAGCACTATGCTTACATGAAGATATCTGAAGGTTGCAACCGCACTTGCTCTTTCTGCGCTATCCCATTGATGCGGGGCCAGCATGTAAGTAAACCAATTGATGAATTAGTAAAAGAAGCTGAGATACTGGTAAAGAAAGGCGTGAAAGAAGTGATGTTGATCGCTCAGGAATTGACTTACTACGGTCTTGATATTTATAAAAAAAGAATGCTGCCTGATCTATTGCACCGCCTTGCTGATGTAAAGGGATTGGAATGGATACGCTTGCATTATGCTTATCCATCCAAATTTCCGCTGGAGATACTTGATGTGATGCGGGAAAGAGAAAACATCTGCAACTACCTTGATATGCCACTTCAGCATGCAGCCAACAACATGCTGAAAGCGATGAAGCGGCAAATAACACGAGAGGAGATGGAAGAACTGACAATAGCGATCCGGGAGAAAGTACCGGGCATTTGTTTACGCACCACACTGATCGCCGGCTTTCCCGGTGAAACGGAAGATGATGTGGAAGAGCTGAAAGGCTTTTTGCAACGGCAACGTTTTGACCGTGTCGGCATCTTCACTTATTCACATGAAGAA
>JBEBIF010000481.1:0-2580 GCA_040080515.1 Chitinophagaceae bacterium
TCTCTTATTTCCAGCGTCACTTCGTTGCTGGAATTTTCCAGGTAATAATTTATAATAGCTCCATCAGGTGGGTTTTGCCCCGCCGGTTCTTCCTGTGGTAACGGAGTGTCGGTATACATATTCCATTTCACCCGGTAAGTCGTTTGTGGTTTATAAAGAATTACCGGTTGACTGGCTAATTGATTCGATAGTTGTCGTAACGGAGTCAGGTCATCCAGTATCCAGAAACTTCTTCCGTGTGTGCCGACAACAATATCATCATCTTTAATTACCAGGTCACGGATTGAAGTGGCGGGCATATTCAACCGTAAACTTTGCCAATGCTCACCATCATCAAAGGAAACATAAACAGCCCTCTCGCTGCCGGCAAATAATAACCCTTTTTGCTTTGGATCTTCTCTCACAACATTAATCGGGTCATTCGGTAATCCGTTTACAATTTCTTTCCATGTTTTACCACCATCATTGGTTTTATAAATATGCGGATGCATATCATCACAACGAATTCTGTTAACCGCTGCGTAAACTGTATTAACATCGGTATGGCTTGCATCCATTAATGAAACCTTACTCCAGGCTGTAATTTCAGGAGGTGTTACATTTTTCCATGTCTTTCCTCCGTCTTTTGTAATATGAATCAGCCCATCATCGGTTCCGCACCAAATGGTGTTGATGTCTTTGTAAGAAGGGGCAATGGTGTAGATAACGCCCCGTCTTGGCATTGTCCTTAAATCTTCTTTGGTATAAATGCCCACACTTGCTGGAATATCCCAGCTTTCTCTTGTCAGATCAGGACTGATAACCTGCCAGCTATTCCCGCCATTCATTGTTTTGAACAACACATTGCCTGCGAAATACAATGTCTTCTTATCTACCGGGCTGAATAGTACAGGTGCTGTTCTTAAGAAACGATACTTACCACTTCGTACTGCTTCGGGAGAAATATTCTGTGTTTGCCCGGTTCGTTTATCATAGCGGGAAATTTTACCTCCATAAATAATATTTGAATTCAATGGATCAGGGGCTACATAACCATATTCTTCTACCCCAACCGGATGCCACTCCCGGAAAGTAATGGCTCCATCATTACCTCTTGAAGTAATGCCTACTGAACCGCTTTCCTGTTGACCTCCATAAACATTATATGGGAATGCATTGTCGGTACTTACATGATAAAACTGTGCCGTTGGTTGATTGTACCATGAGGAGAAAGTTTGCCCGCCGTTTACCGTAATGATAGCTCCCTGGTCGCTTGCAATTAAAATGATATCTGGATTGTTGGGGTTGATCCAGATGCGGTGATAATCATCACCACCCGGTGCACCACGGAAGGCATTCCATGTTTTGCCGCCATCGACAGACTTCCATGTAACGACATTCGCACTATAAACGATATCAGGATTTTTGGGGTCCACTTTTACTTCTGCAAAATCAGCAGCCCTTCCCCAATAACGATTATCGCTTATCATCCGCTTCCATGTTTCTCCTGCATCATCACTGCGATAGATACCACCCAGTTGTCCGGCATCTACTGTGGCATACATCCTGTTGGCGTCAGATGGCGCAATACAAAACCCAATTCTTCCTAATCCTTGTTCTGTTGTTGGTAAGCCGTTGGTGAGTTTTTTCCAGGTTGTTCCTCCATCAGTTGATTTGAATAAACCACTTTCTTTTCCATTCCAGGCGCCGTTTTCCCAGGGTCCTTGTCTTCCTGCCCACATATCTGCATAAACAATATTTGGGTTTTTGGGATCAATGGTTACTTGTACAGCACCGGTGTTTTCATCTTTATATAGAACCTTCTCCCAGGTTTTGCCACCATCTGTAGTTCTATACACACCTCTTTCTTCATTGGGTCCATAAGGATGACCCAGCGCTGCTACAAATACCCTGTTCTCATTTGTTGGATCAATGGCTAATCCACCGATTTGCTGTACATCTTTCAATCCATGATATGTCCAGGTTTTTCCGGCGTCAGTTGATTTATAAATTCCATCACCTATGGAAAGGTCAGGGCGTTGCAGGCCTTCGCCACTTCCAACATAAAGAACGTTAGGGTTTGAAGGAGCCACAGCCACATCACCCACGGAGCCGGTGGGCTGATCATCAAAAATGGGAAACCAGGTGCGGCCATAATCCGTGGTTTTCCAAACACCACCATTATTGACGCCAATGTAAAATGTATTGGGTTGCTGCGGTACACCCACGGCACCAACGGTTCTTCCACCCCGGTGCGGACCAATCATCCGCCATTGCATTGCATTGAAATATTTTGTATCAAACGGTTGAGCCTGCAAGAAATAAATGGATAGAATGGAAGCTCCTAAAGAAAAAAAATATTTTGCCATGGTATGAGGTTATAGCCTAAGGTAAGGAATCTGCAGGAAGGAATAGCTGCCGGTAATAAAAGGAGTACCCAGGATTATTTTTTTGGCTCGACCAAATCCCAAAGATTACCATAAAGGTCTTTAAAAACAGCTACTATTCCGTATGATTCATTGAAAGGTCCTCTTATAAATACAACCCATTATTCTCTAAAGCTCTTCCCGTTGGTGCTGGTAAAGTAGCTATCCGTCCATC
>JBEBIF010000084.1:0-11390 GCA_040080515.1 Chitinophagaceae bacterium
GCTGTCAACGGCGGTGAAGCTGAGAAAATTGGGGTCTTTCAACTCGTCGTAAGTAACAGGTTCTGATTTATCGAGTTTTGCGCTGATATGAAAGAATTTGCCCGGGTTTTGTTTGGCCCCGGCAATGCTGTCGTACGTACCGCCTGTTTGTAAAAAAGTAAGAAGAACGGCAATAGCTCCAGCAATTAAAACCAGCAAGGCGATATGGATCTTTTTCATAAAGGGGTTATTTGTGCGGCAAAGTTAGGCCAAAAACCCAGACTTATTTTAATCTATTGTACAATTAGGATGACTTGCCTGAAATGCAGCAAGTTGCTGGGCCGGAATGGTATTACCGGTGGTGATCCTTAGTAATGTCAGGTTCGGCAAAGCATTGATTATCGGCTGAATGGTACTTATCTGGTTATTTCTAAGTTCTAAATATGTAAGTGCAGCCAGATTTTGTAAGGGAGTGAGATCTGATATTTGATTTTCAGATAATCCCAGGTAGGTGAGGCTGGAGAGTCCCTGGAGCGGGGTGATATTTGTTATTTGATTATTTGAAGCGTACAACTGCTGCAGATTCGGAGTAGTTTGTAAAAAACCAGCATTAGTGATATTGTTGGCTTCAATGTGTAAGAAAGCAAGATTAGGTAAGCTTTGCAAAACACTGAAGTCGGATACCTGGCAACTGTCTAATCCCAAATCGATCAGGCTTGTCATATATTGCAAATAGCTGATATTAGAGAGCGGATTGTGTGAAAGATCAATACTGCCGAGATGTACCAGGTTTTGAAGAGGGGATATGTCTGTTATATTATTATACTCCAAAGCCAGCTGTTGCAGGCCGGTACAGTACTGAGCACCGAACAAGTTAGAAATAGTTGCAGTGTATGCAAACAGCACTGCCATGTTCTTTACATCGATATAGTAGATGGTACCTGTTGGTTTATTGATAGCCTGCCTGACCTTTATTTCCAGATTGATGTCCGAAAAAACCACCACCTGGCTGTCAGGATAGCTGGGTAATGGGGTGATCGTATCACAAACAACAGGATTGTAGGTGTTGCTGCCAGGAGTTATTTGAGATAAAGCGCTGTAGCGGGTAATGTTATTTATGGAAGAAGTGGTTTGTGCAGTGGTAGTAGCAGATGGTCCGCAAATATTTACCAGGGTGCTGATATTGAATTGGCCTGATGGACCAGATACCCCTAAAATAGTAGCTCCGCCACTAACGGCATTTATTGAAACCTGGAATGGCTGATTGGAGAGAATTTGATTATTACAACCATACAAAGTACCATTAACATTATAAAGGACATTTTGAATACCATTGGGAAGCACTACTGTTTCACTCCGGTCCTGTGTCACAGGTGCAAGGGTTTTAAATAAAGTATCACATTCAAAAATGGTTTTTAAGGTAAGACTTTCATTACTGGGACAATTTATCAATGTGGCTTCTCCGTAATTATCAGTAAAATAACTGCCAACAAATATGTTGTTTAATTGGCGGTACACCCATACCCTGAGCCCAGACAAAGGAGTTTGGTTACTATCTGTGAATTTTAGTTGCAGTTTGGCACTATTTACTTCAATGTCAATATTCCAAATTGAAAAATGATTTACATCTGCCTGGTAAGTGTTTCCTGATTTGGTAGCGGTTCCGGCTTGTATCCAAACTCCATACTTTTCATTGAAGTGCCAGAGAGGTACTGTCGCAGGATCGGCGGGAGACGCTGGCATTTCCATTTTTACCTTTATGTTCGGTGCCAGTTGCAGTTTATTACCGGCACTATCTTGTAATTCCACTGTTGCCATTCCCAGGCTTTGTAATGCCTGAAGTCTTCCATTGTTATTGAGACCGGTAAGCAAGCCCGGCACCATGTCCGGGAAATTGGAAGACTGCGGGTTGATATAACGGGCCACAACTTTGTAGCTGCCCGTATAAACAGATCCCGATTGTTTTACCACAGCATTAGATGGAAATGTTAGTTTAACATTGTTATCAAGCATAATTGATGCACCTGAAAGCGCAACCCATTGCGGTGCTCCCGCCGTTTGAAGCATGATACGTTCGGCATGGTTTGCAGGGCTTTTCGCATTGGGGGTAAAGGTTTTGAAACCATTCATGTACCCTGCTTTCCTTACGCTGATCAATGCATAGTCCTTATTTAGCGTCAGTTCTTCCCGAAAATTAAAATAGCCTTTGTTATTAGTCGTAACAGTTTTGCCAGCACATTCTACAGAGGCGTTTGCGACAGGCTGATTTTGTTCATTCACCACCCATCCGCTTACATAGCTTTTTTGTGTTTGTTTAGTGATAACCGCACCCAGCTTTTGATTTTCAGCCTGGATGACATCAACAGGATTGCCTGCAGAAGGACTCAGTTCGTCAAAAACCTCCCGCTGACACCCTGCAAAAAAACAGATCAGTGTCAGGACTAATAGTGGCAGTAAAAATCTTTTCATGGGGGCTTTTGAATAGGGGTGAAGGTAGAGTATTTATCTCTGAAAAAGGAGCTTTTTTGGGCCAAAATCGAGACATAGAAAGACAAAGCTCAGGCACCTGTAATCCCTCACTCCCTATCTTTGCTTCATAATTTTTTACTATGCAATTTCAGCTAACTGAAGAACAACTGATGATACAAAAAGCGGCCCGGGATTTTGCCAAACAGGAATGCCTGCCCGGAGTGATCGAACGGGATGAAAAACAGGAGTTCCCACGGGAACAAATATCCAAACTTGCCGACCTTGGCTTTTTGGGCATGATGGTGAAACCGGAATACGGTGGTGCCGGTATGGACACTATAAGCTATGTACTGGCCATGGAAGAAATAAGTAAGATAGACGCCAGTGTAAGTGTGGTGATGAGTGTGAACAACAGCCTGGTATGCTACGGCCTGCAGGAATATGGAAATGAAGAGCAAAAGGTAAAATACCTGACCCCGCTGGCACAAGGGAAAAAAGATGGCGAACTGTATATCGGTGCTTTCATGCTAAGCGAACCGGAAGCCGGCAGTGATGCTACCTCACAACGCACAACAGCCGAAGATAAAGGCGATCATTATTTATTGAATGGAACCAAGAACTGGATCACCAATGGCGGCACGGCATCAGTGTACCTCGTAATGGCACAAACGGATGTTTCCAAAGGCTCCCGGGGTATCAACTGTTTGATAGTCGAAAAAAACTGGCCGGGAGTAGTGGTAGCGGCTAAAGAAAATAAACTCGGCATCCGCGGTAGTGATACACATACGGTCATGTTCAATGATGTGAAAGTGCCTAAGGCCAACCGGGTAGGTGAGGATGGATTTGGATTTAAGTTCGCTATGAAAACACTGGCAGGTGGCCGTATCGGTATTGCGTCACAGGCATTGGGTATTGCCAGCGGCGCTTTTGAACTGGCAAGGGAGTATGCCAAAACAAGAAAAGCGTTTGGCACAGAGATCATGAACCACCAGATTATCGCCTTTAAACTGGCAGATATGGCTACAAAGATCGAAGCTGCAAGATTACTTTGCCTGAAAGCTGCCTGGGAAAAAGATAATAGTATCGATTACACACTCAGTTCTTCTATGGCAAAAGTATTCTCTTCAGAAACAGCCATGTGGACGGCGGTGGAAGCCGTACAGATACATGGCGGGTATGGTTTTGTAAAAGAGTATCATGTAGAAAGATTAATGCGGGATGCCAAGATCACACAGATATATGAAGGTACCAGCGAGGTGCAGCGGATCGTTATCAGCAGAAGCATTCTTAAGTAATTGGGAAATTTTGGAATTGGGGAATTGTAAGAAAGTGGAATTTTGGAATTGGGAGATTGGGAAATTTGTTTACAACCGAAATGTCTGGATAGCTTGCAGCAAGTATATTATTTCGTATTTGCGTAGGAGAAATTTTCGACACCTGAAGGAACCTTCAAGGAAAGTAGATTTCCCCCGCAGGGTCCTGTGGGCAATCTCCCAATTCCAAAATTCCAAAATACCTCATGTCTGTAAACAAAGAAGCATATCATCAAATCAAAGAAGAGCTGAATGCCCGGCACATCGCCCTTGTCGCCGTATCTAAAACAAAACCTGTTGAAGATATACTGGAGCTGTACCACCTGGGCCAGAAAGACTTTGGAGAAAATTATGTTCAGGAATTGGTGGAGAAGGCAGCGCCATTGCCCAAAGACATCCGGTGGCATTTTATTGGTCACCTGCAAACGAATAAAGTAAAGTTAATAGCTCCCTTTGTGCAACTGATCCATGGAGTGGACAGTCTGAAATTGCTGAAAGAGATCAATAAAGAAGCCGGGAAAGTTAACAGGGTGATCGATTGTTTACTGCAGGTACATATAGCACAGGAAGAAACAAAGTTTGGATTGGATGGGGAGGAACTAAATGAGGTAATGAGAGAATATGAAAATGTGAAAATGAAGAATACAAGGATTGTTGGGTTGATGGGTATGGCTTCCTTCTCTGATAATATAGGCCTGGTAAGAAAAGAATTCAGATACCTTAAAGCTCTCTTCGACAAACACGCCAAACTCGCAACTCATAACCCACAACTCATAACCCTCTCTATGGGCATGAGCAGCGACTACAAAATAGCAATGGAGGAAGGGAGTACAATGGTCCGGATTGGCAGCCTCCTGTTTGGCGAACGAAACAAAAATGAAACTACTGCCTGAGAATTAAGTATTTCTTCGTATTTTTTACCCGTTAAAATTTAGTTATGCGGTTTATCTTACTGGTTATTGTAATGGTGCTGGCAGTTCCTGTTTTCTCCCAACAGGAAAGGGATACGATTCTGAAACGGTGCCCGGTTGCCATTACAGATACCGTTAGCGTCAATAATTTCTTTATTGAAGCCTTGCCCTGTACGCTGAAAGTGTACCGGGTAAAAGGTAAGCTCACCATCCAGGTGCAGCAAAAGGACCAGTTCTTCACCGTTTTTTTTCATTCCAAAAGGCTCAAAAACGGCTCTTATGATATTGCCATCGGCTCCCGCGGCGGAAGCGAAGTAGAATCTACTTATTCCTTCAAATCCGGCGACCAGGTTTCCTATATAAATGTATCAAGCGGTAAATTGGAAGCGAGTTATGATAAACTAAAAAAACTGTGGCGGGTAAAAGTAAATGGAATGATCGCTAACCTCGTGGACCGTTCCGTTACTTATTACCGGGCCAAAGCAGACCTTACGCTGAAATAAGACCCGGGTACTGCTCAATTGTAAATACGCCTTTTCTGCCTTATATTTTCGTCGTTTTACGGAATGTACTCATCCAAAGTTGATGGGGTTTATTTTACTGGCATACTGCATCTTGTCAGGTAAAAGATGTTGTTCATGTAATCCTTTTTACAGCCCGGAATTTGTATATTTATTTTGACTCATGCACAACGCCTCCTTTTTACTGAAGTATAAGCTGCATCATCTTTTATTCTGGATGCTGGTACTCGGAACCTGGTTTTTCCTCCGGGCAGATGATTATTTTTCCAAAGAGCTGGCTTTTAAAGTAACCCTTATCAAAGTTGCCGACCTGGCATTGCTTATATACATCACCAATTACCTGCTGGTACCTTATTTATTATATAAAAAGAAGTACCTTTTTTTTGCGCTGATCTTTATCGCCATGATATTTGGCAGCAGTATTTTTAAAATGAACATCCTCGGCCAGATGACAGGAAACTACCAATTGATCTACTGGGCACAGGATTTTAAGTCACGATTGTATGATAACATTATCCCGCATTTTTTCCTGGTGATAGCAGGAGCAGCCGTAAAGCTGATGTTTGATTATGGAAAACTTCAGCAACGAATGGCAGAAACCGCTAAAGAGAAAGCAGAAGCCGAGCTCAATTTTTTAAAATCACAGATCAACCCTCATTTTGTTTTCAATTCATTGAATTCAGTGTACTTCCTGATCAATAAAGAAAATGTAGCAGCACGGGATGCCCTGCACAAGTTTTCAGAAATGCTGCGCTACCAGCTGTACGAAATGAATGGCGACCGGATACCAGTAGAAAACGAGATCCGCTACCTGAAGGATTATATGGACCTGCAGCAGTTGCGAAAAGACGGGAATTATTCAGTATCGTTCAGTTGCGCACCGGAGGTAAAGGATTTCCTGATAGAGCCTTTGCTGTTGCTGCCATTTGTGGAAAATGCATTCAAGCATATCTCACATCATACGCATCAAACCAATTTTGTAAAAGTGGATATGGATCGTGCCAATGGCTTTTTTACATTCACGGTGGAAAATTCTAAAGAAAATGGTCGTGCCAATGAGCAACCGGGAGGCATAGGATTGGCGAACGTAAAAAGAAGGCTGGAATTATTGTATCCCCGAAAACATGAATTGAAAGTGGTCAATACCCCGGATAATTTTTCTGTAAAACTCAATATTCAATTGCATGAAAATTAACTGTATCATCATAGACGATGAGCCGCTGGCAAGAAAAGGCATCAAAGAATATATAACTGATGTGGACTTCCTGTCGCTTACCGGCGAATTTGATTCTCCGCTGAAAGCCACCGGCGCCATCAGCAGCGGAGACGTGCAGTTATTATTCCTGGATATACAAATGCCCAAAATAACGGGACTGGAGTTTTTCAAATCGCTTCAGCATCCGCCACCTGTGATCTTTACCACTGCTTATCCGCAATATGCACTGGAAGGTTTTGAAGTAAATGCCCTTGACTACCTGGTGAAGCCCGTTTCCTTTGACCGGTTTCTGAAAGCCGTATTGAAAGCAAAAGAGTATTACGAGATACGGGAAAAGAATACGACAGAAGCTGCAGCATCCGATTATTTCTTTATTAAGGCCGATAATAAACTGGTGAAGATATTTTACGAAGAAGTATTGTTTGCAGAAGCACAGCAAAACTATGTAATGGTGCATACCCGGGATAAAAAGTACATGACCTATCTTACTTTTTCTTCCGTAGAAGAATATTTGCCGGCAGACAAGTTCATTAAAGTACATAAGTCATTTATTGTGGCGGCATCAAAGATCGACAGTATCGAAGCCAACGATATACGTATAGGGCAGTATCATATCCCTATCAGCCGGAATCAAAAGGATGAAGTAATGGAGAAATTGCTCAAAAACCGTTTCCTTAAAAGATAAGCAACCCTGTAGTTTTTTTTGTAAATTTAATGAGCTGCTGAATTATGAAAAGAAGGTTGCTCATATTGCTGCTGTTTCCTGTCCTTCCGCTTTTTTCGCAGGAAGATCCTGCCACTTTAGCCCAAAAGATCACGGCGTCCTGTACTTCTGAAAAGCAGAAAGTGACCGCCATCTTTAAATGGATCACCGAAAATATTGCTTACCGTACCCATGTTTCCACACGGGTAAGATCGATCGGTAAGCAATCGGCAAAATATGCTAAAGAGCAAAACGATGAGGCTGATACCGGCGCTTTAAAGCCGCTAAGCGTTCGGGTGTCAGAAACGGTATTACAAAAAAGAGAAGCCGTTTGTGAAGGCTATTCCAGGCTGTTTACCACACTTTGTGAGTTTGCAGGTATCCGTTCAGAGATCATTATTGGTTATGCAAGACCTTCTGCCAATAAGCCGGTTTCCAGGTTTGGGGTCAATCATTACTGGAATGCGGTGCTGATCGGCGGCGACTGGAAATTGCTCGATGTTACCTGGAGCAGTGGTTATATCAGCAGCAGGGGAGGTGAATTTATCAGGGAATATGATCCGGCTTATTTTTTAACCAGTCCCGATGATTTTATTAAGGACCATTACCCGGATGATATCCGGTGGACATTGCTGCCCGCATCCCGGTTACCAGGTGAATTCTTTCGTTCCCCTTTCCGGCAAAAATCTTTTAATAAATACTCCATCGCTTCTTATTATCCCACTTCAGGTATTATTGAAGCGGCTATCGGTGATACCATCCGGCTGGAACTGGCCACCACTGATGCAGACCGTGATAAGGTCATTGCACCCGATCTGCTGGTGGATTCCACCATCTTTTCCCATTCAGATTCCTGGATCTTTTTAAAACCCGCAAAGGAAACAGAAGACCAGCCATTTCAAAACAGGCACAGCTACGCTTTTGCAGTTACCAAACCGGGTATTGAATGGCTTTACCTGATGTACAATGATGATATGGTGTTGCGGTATAAAGTGAATGTAAGACAACCGAAACCGGATGAAGGGCGGTGATTCATTTCAACGGTCAGTCATATTCTTCAGTTTCCACGATGTGGCCATAATTGACCAATAGCTCTGTACCGGCCGGAATATCGGTAAGGGCTTCAAAAAATTCACCGTCATTTACTGATTGAACATTAGGGTGGGAGGAATGGTTGAGGTAATTGACCATGTCCATTATCTTAAAACCATATTCCGGGACATAATAATTCTCTTCATCAAAAAGGCAATAGGTTTCCACCAGGTTACGGGAATGCTCAGGAAGTTTTTCCACTTCTGCAATGGGCAATTTTATCCAGTCATTTTTATGGGTGGAAAAAATGGTACGACAGCCTTTGGGTATGTGCCGTATGGCAAAAACACCGATACCATGCACTCCGGAAGGCTTTAGCATTACATAAATATCCTCCTGAAGTTCTTTCAGTAATTCTTCCTGCGTCATAAATGAAGATGCCGGGTTAGCTGCCCCGCTGAGAACCTGTATTGGACTGCTTGCTTACAAACCCGCCTGATTTAGTTGGCTTTTGAATGAACTTGGAACCCAGGTTGGCAGCCTGGGCAGCTTTTTTGTTATCCTTTTTCTTTCCTTTCTTATTATTTTGATTCAGCAGGGACATAGTGATTTTTTTTGTAAAGGTATTGAATTCCTTTTTTTATTAAAAACCTGCCGGAAAAGATTACCTGAACCTGATCGATTGCAGGATCTTTTGTGCAGGTGCAACATAGATGGTATTACTGGCCAGCGAAGTATAAGTGGCCACAAAAAGTCTCCCTTTCGAAAAACAAAACCATTGAGTGATCTTTACCTGCAGGCTGCTGCCCTTTACCTGGCCGGTATAGATAAGTTCGCAGGCGTCGTAGCCATTCCATTTAAAATACCGTTGTGTTTCTTTCGTAAAATCATCAATTGAATTCGCTAATTCTTCCAATACAGAGGGGATGGCATCTTTTATTAGTATCTCTTTTCCGTATGTTTCGTTTCTCGACATACTTATATTCACATTCTCATAAAAAGAATCCACCTCATTTTCAGCCGGGGAGGTAAAAAACACTCTTTTACCCTCCTTGATCTTATTGACCCAGGTGTCCGGGTATTTTGCCGTAAAAGCAATGGAAGTATCGCTAAAGCTCTTCCACTCCTGGGCAAGCAATGAAAAGGGGAGCAACAGGAGCACTACAAGGAAATAAGTAATTCGCCTCATATCAACTATTTTGGTGAATATAAGCTGATTTTCAGAATGTAGCTTTTACATATTGCCAATTACTTAAAAATACCCTCCCCACGGGATAGGAAAGAACTAAAAGTAGTTGTTCCTTTACCTAAAATTTTTAAGAAATGAAAAAGCTCCTCTTCCACCTTTCACTATTTGTAGCATTCGTTCCAGTGTACTCACAAACAGGAGTACCTAAGCCACTAAAAGCAACAATAAAACTGTTAATGCCCCGTACAGCTGATGATGATATGCCGGGCACCAGGGGTGCAAGTGTTGTATGGCATCCTGTGCAAAAAAAGTATTATGCAGCCATGGCGGGCAATGTTGGCTATCCGTTGGGGGTCTATGATGCAACTGGTAAATTACTGTCCACTGACGACCTGAGTACTGAACAGGACATTCGTGGACTTTGGTACAACCCGGTAAAAAAGCAAATACAGGGCAACACCTATAATGATTACGGTTGGTTCTATTACACATTGAATGCAAAAGGTATTCCCCTTAGCAGTACTGTATTTGCAGAAGGCATGAACCAGCCCGATGAGCAATCAGTCGGTGCTTTCAGCATATCCAAACAGCAGGTTATGTTCCTGAAAGCAGGACAGGTATTTACTTATTCCAGTACGGGTGAATCAATTGGAGACCCCCTTACCATTCATTGGGGACGTTCAAAAGCCGATGGTGTAAGTGATACGGAACCCGAAGAACCGGCAACTCCGGAAGATTATAATTACACTACTGTTGTTTTTACGGGTATCAAAGGTTCAGAACTCGGTTTCCTGAATATTACTGAAATGCAGATAGAACTGTATAGTATAGAAGATGGCTTTATGACCAGGGCGCTGAAACTGCCCGAAGATGCCCCGTTGAACCAGTCTTTTAATTTTTCCTATGCCAACGGTATGTACTGGTTGTTCAGTATAGAAGAAAGAATATGGACCAGTTACAAATAAGCTTTATTTTATAACAACCGTTTCCCAACCATCATATTCACCCTGGCATTTACCGGCTTGTTTGCGGAGTGCCAGGGTGATCTTTGTTATTGAACCCAGGTCAGGTTTGTCCATTCTTGAAAACTGTATTTTGTAAGGAAGGGCGGTACTACCGGTATTTTCTTTGGCGGTGACTTTAAACCTGTTTTTGGTAAGGTACGTTATGAAGCAAATCCGGTCGGCATCTGACTTGAAATAAGCCCAGTGGTCTATAGTTCTGGCTTTATCCAGTTTGTCACCGGCCCGTTGTAATGCCATGATCACTTTCTGGTTTCCCATATAATCCAGCGTCTCTTCGTTAGGGTATAAAAATTTAAGATAGCCATCCCAGTTTTGATCTTCTTTGATGTTGATGTAGGGTTTATATCCGGGAAAACGAATGGCATACAGCTTCAGCAGTTTTTCTCTTATCCAGGTGGTGTCTTTTACATAAATATAATCGAGCCGCTCACACTGGTAGGTAAAAGTGCCGGCGATGATGCTGGCGGTGTACCTGTCAATAACAGCTTTTACCGAATCGGATATTTTATACAAAGTGGTGAATGCCCTGTTGGATGGAAAACCCTCTGCGGAACAATCGGAAAATGTAACACCGGTAATGATAATAAACCCATATCCCTTTACAGGTACTGCCGGTTTCAACGATAAGTTCAGTAATACACTGCCGGCGCCTTTTTCATATTTAGCCATATACACATCCCAGTTTTCCGGGGGAAGACTGTCGGATTGTGCTGCTGATTTTTTAAATGAAAACAGTGGAATAAAAAGCAGCAACAAAAAAATCTTTTGAAAAGGCATCAAACAAATGGGTTTAGCTGCAATATTATCGGTTTGCCGTTACAATCAGGCGGTTTGGAGTATGCCGAGCTTCTTTTTTAACACTCCTGCAGCTTTTGTGTAGCCACCATCGGCACCATCGATAAAATGGACATGCTGGTCATCCAGGTTGCGAACATAGCAGGACATTACGGATTCGGTGCTTACATGCAGCCCAAAAAATATTTCCCCTTCCGCTTCCAATATTTCCAGTGCCTGGAATAATTTTTCCCGCTG
>JBEBIF010000085.1:0-11385 GCA_040080515.1 Chitinophagaceae bacterium
TCCGCCTTTTATTGTTGTAGGTTGTTTGCTGCTTGGATTTATATTCTGATCAGCAGAACGTTATTCTACTTTTTATAATACCCGCCTTTCTCTATTTCTTCTCTCACATTTTCCGGAACTAAGTACCGGATTGATTTTCCTTCTTTTGCATATTGGCGGATTTGTGTGGCAGATAGCTGGAGTAATGGAGCATTCACGATATGCAGTTTTGCATTTACATCATTCGTTACTTCAAATCCGGGACGCAGATAAACATACACATCGTATTCTTTTACGATCACTTCATAGTTTTTCCATTTATGAAGATTTTGAAAACTATCGCTGCCCATGATGATGCAGAATTCATGTTCCGGATTTTTTTCTTTTAAGTAAGCAAGTGTAGCGGTGGTGTAAGAAGGCTTTGGCAGATTAAATTCTATGTCAGACGCTTTTATACGATTATCATCTGAGGTAGCCAGTTTTACGAGATGAAGGCGGTGATACTCATTAAGTAAATTGGACTCGGCCTTGAACGGATTTTGAGGAGAGACGACAAACCAAACTTTTTCTATATCTGTCTCATTTAAAATATGATTCGCTATGATCAGGTGAGCTACATGAACCGGGTTAAAAGAGCCAAAATAAAGACCAACCTTCATATAAGTAATTGATAATCAATATTTTAATTCAACCAAGATATGCTCTGCCTCATTCAAGCGGAGGCTGAGGTGGTAGCCGGCGACACTTACAGAAATGGGGTCTCCAAGCGGTGCTACTTGCTCCAGCAGGATCCTTTCCCCAGGAACACAGCCCATTTCCATTAACTTGAGAAAAATATCGTTGTCCTGGAATTCTTTTATTATCCCTTCCTGCCCTGGTTTTAGATCCGAAAGCCTTGCAATCATTTATACTATAATTAATTATACAAAACTACCCTTGTTGGATGGTTTTTCTTTACGAATTTTGAAAATATGCCCGTTTCTTCTTCAAAATCGAAAGTCAGGTTTTTCTTTGAACAAAAGGGGTTTAGCCTGGAAAATCGCCGGGCCTTAAAACACTTTATAGAAACCATCTTTGTCAAAGAGAAAAAAAGGCTTTCCGCCATTAATTATATTTTCTGCTCCGACAAGCGGGTACTGGAAATAAACCGGCAGTTTCTCAACCACGACTATTTCACGGACATCATCACTTTTGATCTGTCTGAAAGCCGATCCATTGAGGCGGAGGTTTATATTAGTATTGACCGGGTAAGAGAAAATGCCCGTCTACTAAACATTTCTTTCAAATCAGAGCTTCACCGGGTTATTTTTCATGGGGTGCTTCATTTATGTGGCTATAAAGACAAAAAACCGGCGGACATTAAGAAAATGAGGGGAAAGGAGTCGATTTACCTTAATAAATATGGCATTGGGCAGGTCTAGCCCTTCCATCAACTTTTAAAAGAGGAAGAGGCAACGTTCCACATGAAAAAAGTGTTTCATCCTGAAACAGTTCCACATTTCCCGTGGAACGTTGGTTTTGCCGTATTAAAGCCCGTTTTCCTCTTTTGGGCGGCATGATTAATTGTACCTTTGCCCACTTATGTTTCCAGAATACGACGTAATAGTAGTTGGGGCCGGTCATGCCGGCTGCGAGGCGGCAGCAGCGTCGGCAAATCTTGGTTCCAAAACCCTGCTGGTGACCATGAATATGCAGACCATTGCCCAAATGAGCTGCAATCCCGCCATGGGCGGAATAGCCAAAGGACAGATAGTTCGGGAAATAGATGCCATGGGCGGCTACTCGGGAATAGTGACCGACCTTTCAACTATCCAGTTCCGGATGCTGAACCGAAGTAAGGGTCCGGCCATGTGGAGTCCCCGGGCACAAAACGACCGGATGCTTTTCTCTATTAAGTGGAGGGAGATGCTGGAACAAACACCGAATCTTGACTTTTACCAGGATATGGTCAATGGTCTTTTAATAAAAGACGGCCACTGCAACGGGGTAATTACCGGGCTGGGACATGAAATAAAAGCAAAATCTGTGGTGCTTACTAACGGCACTTTTCTGAACGGAATAGTACATATTGGAGAAAAAAACTTTGGCGGAGGCCGCATGGCTGAAAAAGCAGCAACCGGTATAACAGAGCAACTGGTAGAGTTGGGTTTTGAAAGCGATAGGCTGAAAACCGGAACACCTCCCAGGATCGACGGCAGGAGTCTTGACTATACCAAAATGGAAGAACAACCCGGCGATGATGAAGTAGTTGGCTTCTCTTACCTGGAAACTGAAAAGCCTAAACAACAAAGAAGCTGCTGGATCACCTACACCAGCCAGGCTGTGCATGATGTATTAAAGACCGGCTTTAGCAGAAGCCCCATGTTTGCAGGACGGATAGATGGGGTGGGACCAAGGTATTGCCCAAGCATAGAGGATAAGATCAACCGCTTTGCGGAAAGAGACAGGCACCAGCTTTTTATTGAACCCGAAGGATGGAATACTGTAGAGATCTATGTGAACGGATTCTCTACCTCTTTACCAGAGGAAGTGCAATACGAAGCCCTTCGTAAAATAGTGGGTTTTGAAAACGTGAAAATGTTCCGTCCGGGCTATGCCATTGAATATGATTTCTTTCCACCCACACAGCTCAAATACACATTAGAAACTAAACTAATACAAAATCTCTTTTTTGCTGGTCAAATCAACGGTACCACCGGATATGAAGAAGCCGCCTGCCAGGGGTTGATGGCTGGTATCAATGCGCATCAGAAAACACGAAATCTCGATCCTGTTGTATTAAAAAGAAGCGATGCCTATATCGGTGTATTAATAGACGACCTTATCAGCAAAGGAACTCAAGAGCCATACCGCATGTTTACCTCCCGGGCGGAATTCAGAACATTATTGAGACAAGACAATGCTGATCTGCGTTTGACCGAACTGAGCTATCGCCTTGGGTTGGCATCACAAGAGCGAATGGACAAAGTGATTGACAAAAGAAATAGTGTGGAAGAAATAAAAACTATCCTGAAAGATCTTTCTGTAGAACCGGATGAGATCAATTCTTACTTTGCTTCTGTTAGCTCTTCTCCCATTATTGAAAAACAAAAGGCCCAAAAAATATTACTTCGTCCGGATGTGGAATTAGATGAATTCGCAGAAGCTCTTCCAAGACTAAAAGAAGCATTAAGTGGCTTTTCAAAAGATGCTGTTGAGCAGGCTTCTATCCAGGTAAAATATGATACTTATATAACAAAGGAAAAAGAACTGGTGCAACGGATGTCGCAGCTGGAAGAACTGGAGATCCCGGAATCCTTTGACTATAAAAAGATCGCTTCCTTAGGCAACGAAGCAAGGGAAAAATTAACCCGTGTCAGGCCCCGGACACTGGGGCAGGCCAGCCGTATTTCCGGTATCAACCCCAGTGATGTGCAGATCTTGATGGTTTTCATGGGGAGGTGATTTATATAATTTCTGACCGTCAAAAGGTTTGAAAGTCTGTGTTATCCCACAAAAGTCATTTCCCCGGCTTAAATAAATTCCTAACTTTATTTCAAACCGTTAAGCATGAAAAAGATACTGCTATTCTTTACTGCCACAGTAATTATAGTTCTTTCTGTTGGCAGCCGGGTTGAGGCTCAACAATACAAACTCCACCAGGCAACCAGTATGATGGGAATGAAAACAGAATCCACTATTTATGTAAAAGGCATGCGCAAAAGAACAGAGGCGGGAAGTATAATGGGTATGCCCGCTCCACCTGTTACTATTGAGCAGTGCGACCTGCAGCGAACCATCAAGATCAATGATAAAAAGAAATTGTATTTCATAGCGCCGTTTGCAAAAGAAACAGATGAGGTGATCGATGAGGATGCAAAACCTGCCGTTAAGACAAAACCAGTTGCCCCTGTTAAGACCACTCCACAAAAAGGCGGCGTGATCACCATGTGGTACAACATTACCGACACCGGCGAACGCAAAAAAATGTATGGCTTTACAGCAAGACACGTATGGACCTCACAAAAAATGAAACCCTCACCGGATGCCTGCAGCATGAAGGATAGTATCATTATAAAAACAGATGGCTGGTATATTGATCTGCCCCAGTTTAATTGTCCCGTCCGCTATCGCCCTTCTACACCTATGCAACCCAGCGAAAAACCGCAGCAGCCCGATTGCAAAGACAAATTCGTAACCCGCCGAAGCGGAAAAGGAAAACTAGGTTTCCCATTAATTGAAACCACTACTATAATAATGGGAGGCAAGGATGCCCAAATGAGTGAATTTCAAACAAACCTTGAAACACTCGAATTTTCAGCTGCGAAGCTTGATTCCATGCTGTTTGAAATTCCTCCGGGTTATAAAGAAGCCGCCACCGAAGAAGAGCTGCAGGATAAATTTGATATGGCTGAAATGATGAACCAGGCCAAAAACGGCAACCTTGGAATAGTGGTGCCGCCTGTGACAGAACAAAAAAATTCCGGGATGATCCGTGTAGGCATTTACCCACCAAAAGGAGATGCTCAATTGCCGGCCACTGAACTTCAGCAACACCTGGTCACCGTCTTTACAGATGGAAAGGTGGAAGCTGTTGCGATTACCACTGAAGAAGATGCAAAAAAATATAATTGTGACTACCTGCTGAACACTGATTTTGTAAAAGTGAAACCAGCCAGCAAGGTGGGTGGTTTGCTGAAAGCTATAAAAAATGCTGATCCAAACGCCGCTTCTTCCTTCAATATTGAAGCAGTAATGGTGCTTACAAAAAGTGCTGATGGTTCAACCGTAACGCAGCAAAACGTGAGCGGTAAGTATGAGGGCAAAATAGATGAGGCTGCAAAAAAAGCATCAGACGATGGAGGAAGGAGGGTGTTGAAAGAAATAAATTAGTGCCGGAAGATCAGGCTTCTTGTCTTAATGTTGCCTCTCTTTCGGTTAATGAGTTGGTTTCAGGTCCTGCAATGAGCCCGCGGCAGTTAGCTGATCCGCATTGACAATGGAATGGCTCCATATTCTCATCGAGGAAATCTGTATAGTCAAGGGTCAGTTCTTCCCCTCTATGAATGTATTTCAGTGCTAATACATTCAACCCGTCAAAAGCGGTATTGGGATCGCAACTATGATTTTGTGGCGCCCATTCAGATGGGTCGTCATCCCATAGGATAAAAAGTTCCTCACTTACCGGGTACGCATAGCGGCGGAAATGCAGTTTTTCATCCTCATTCCAGTTCTTTTCCACAAACCGTTTGGTGACGATGCGCTGGGCCCGGCCTTCGCCTTTGAAAATAATTTCACCCTTTTTGATCTCCCTGCTGGCATATATTCCATACCCGGCAATGGAGTTGCCTTTCATGACAAAGGGTTTCTTCTTCCGGTGATGGCGGGCAATGCCTTCGCCAATGATGTGGTTTAAAAACCCGGCTTGTCCGATCCCATCATATTTCAATATAAAATCAGCGGAGCCTTCATAGCCGTCTTTATAAAAAACAGAGCAGGTAAAGTTTATCTCCAGGAAATAGATCTCGTTCTTATCATTTACCCTGAAATCCAGGCGGGCATAGCCAACACCATTAAACCCTTTGAATATCTTCTCCGTGGCGGCTCGTAATTGCTTATCCAGCATTTCATCGGTGCAGGGCACATTACAATCCGGGTGGAGTTCGGACGTTTTTAATGCATAGGTCTTAAACTCCCGTCCTTCCGGAAACAAATACTCTACCGGCCGGAACACCGTGCAACTATGTATGTTCACATCTGCCGCCACCAATACTGTAAATTCCCTTCCGGCTATATATTCTTCCACCAGCAGCGGGCCGTATTCATCTAATATGCTAATGCATTTTTGTTGCAGCTCAATTTTATTATGAACCAAGGAGTGCTCATCCACACCAAGGCTGTCGCCAGCCTTCGCCGGTTTCACAAATAAAGGAAAGGCCAGGTGCTTTACGGCATCATCCACATCTTTTAATTCGTTGATGATTACATAGCCCGGTGTTTTTACGCCTTCGCAATAGGCCAGGTACTTCATCAGTTCCTTTGGCGGATCATACAGTTTGGTAGTGGGGCCGGTAAAAGGAAGGTCCAGTATTTCCAGCGTATAAATAACATCTATACTCGGCACCTCCCATTCCAGGTAGCCTTCACAGAGGTTTACAAAAATGTCATAACCCTGTTTGCCGAGTTCCTTTAGTTGCTTGTAGGTGGTAAGCTTATTCAGAAAGACATTGTGCACTTCGGCTTTTGGAAGCAATACAGACAGGTCCCTTGGCGGATCATAATTTTTATAATCTACCCCGGTAGTGGAATAGTCCGGTTGCAGTACACAAACTTTCATTAAATGCTAAGGTAATAATCAGATGTATATAAACATCATCACACGGAAATCTGTGTGATAAAATGCTATTTAACCGTAATGGTCTTTTTGGAGGCTCTCTTTTTTCCGGCATGTTTCTTAACAGATACCGTTCTCACCACACTTCTTCTTAGTGCATCCTTAAGTATCTCAGACATGGCCTCGGTAAACGTTACATTGGAGGCTTTCAGGATTGCCCCAATAGAAGTATAGTTTTCGTCCTCACTTAATCCGCACTGCGCATTGGCTTCCAGCATATATAGTTTACCGGTGGCTGCATCCTGCCGGATATCGATCCGGGTATAGCCTTTGCCGCCACATGACCTGTATGCATCGAGGCTCAGTTTCTTTAATTCCGGCACCAGTGATGGTTCAACTGGTTTATATTCATAAAAATTCTCATCCGAAGGCATCGGGGCTTCATCTTCATAGATCTCCCACAGCCTGTCAAAGGATAAGAACTTCTCCGAATCGGGCAACGATTTATGAAAAACCCTTTCCACGGGTTCATATACGATACAGTTCTCCGGATCATCTGCAGAGCCGGTAATAAAGGTGGTGAATTCGGGGCCGGTAATAAATTGCTCCACAAACAATCCATCTGCCAGCAGGTTCCAGCCACGATAGCCTTTTTTAATTTCTTCTACCCGTTCTGCCAGTTCTTCTTCGGATCGCACAACGTTCTTTACAGAAACACCCATGCTACCACCCGAAACTGCAGGTTTAATAATGATCGGTGTACCCACTCGTTTGCATATTCCCTTTACAGAACCTTTCTTATCAGTGATCACCCGCCAGTTGGCGGAGGAAACACCAGCTTTGTCAAAAGCCTTTTTCATCGGGATCTTAGAAGTGGTGATGGTATAAAAATGGGCGTCGGAGCCGGTATAGATCAGCCCATGCTTTTCTAATTCATGAATAACAGAAACTCCGGGAGTGCCGTTTACTTCATCTCCATCGCATAGGTTCAATACCAGGGGAGTTTTGCCATTTTTACTTTGCGCTATGGACCTGATGATTTCTTTGTAGTTATCAACAGTAACGGGCTGCCATTTCCACTCCGCCTTCAGCTCTTCAAATACTTTTGTGTATTCAGCTATGCTTTGGCTGAAATCATAATAGTATTTAAGATTGGGGTCTTCCGACTCCAGGTGCGGAGCCAGTACCCAAATGGTATACGGCTTTAATAAACGGGTGGCGTCTGTAGTCTTCATCAGCTGTCAGGCTACTTTTTTTGCTGCCCTCTTGGCCAGTTGTTGTTGAATAAAGTCGGTAAAGCGGTAATGTCCAACAGCTTCTTTGGAAAGATAGGCAGCGCCTCTGATCTCTCCCATGCAGTTGTTGCTGCCGCAATAACAATTGAACGACTGTGTCATCTTCCACTCTGTAGAAGGATAGAAGAATGTCATTTCTTCTTCTACAGCCAGCTCCTTTAATGCCACCAGCTGCATAGTAGTGGTATCAAAGAATACATTGGGATCGCAACTGTGGTTGATGTACTGAAGAAACTCCGGTTGCAGGGTAATGTGTTTACCAATGCCTACCTGTACCGTGAGGTAAGTAGGTTCTGCCGAAATGGTACCGGCAGAAAAGTTGGCAATTATTTCACCTGGCTGATATGAACGAAGTGCAAATAGTGCATTCTGTTCATTGGAAGTTTTTTGTCGAACCTCTGCAATTACATGATTGCTTATGGTTCGATAAGCGGGGATAGTAAGTGTGTCCATAAATGTGTTAGTAAGTATTCGAATAGAAAGATAGATATATTGTTTAAAGTAACAAATTCATAATACTGAAATGTGAATAATTAGTAACTAATGTGAACTATGAATGATTGATAGTCCCCCGGTTCTGTTAATCATTGCATGCCTGTCATAGGTTTTTTATAGCAACAAAAACAACTGTTCGGTGTACCTTTGTGGTTTGTTTTATAATTAACTACAGGCCCTTCCCCTCAATGGAAACCATGAAACTGAGGTTTGTTTATGTATTCGTTTTTTTATTCTTCTGCCTGGCTGAAGCAGCGGCGCAATGCGTTTCGGGTATCAGTAGCTTTCCTTATACAGAAGGTTTTGAGTCAACAGATGGCGGCTGGGTTTCCGGTGGTACCGGCAATGATTGGGCCTGGGGCCAGCCATCAAAGGCTGTGATAACAGGTGCCGGCAGTGGTACCAATTGCTGGATCGTTGGCGGCTTATCAGGAAGTTCTTATACCAATGCGGAAGCCTCCTGGTTACAAAGTCCTTGTTTTGATTTCACCAGCATATCCTATCCATATATTGAATTCAAGGTGTTTTGGGAAATGGAACAACAGTTTGATGGGGGCAGTCTTCAATACTCTGTTGATAATGGCGCCACCTGGATAAATGTTGGAACCGTAAATGATGTTAAAGATTGCCTGCATGACAATTGGTTCAATTTTTCTCCTGTTACCTACCTGTCACCACTTGCTTCTGTAAGAGATGGCTGGTCGGGCAACAAGCAACCTTCTTCAGGGAGTTGCCGGGGAGGCAATGGGAGTAATGGATGGGTAACCGCAAAGCACACCATGCCCTACCTGGCCGGAAAGCCGGGAGTTTTATTTCGATTCATTTTTGGTGCCGGCACCATTTGTAATAACTATGATGGATTTGCCGTGGATGATATCCTGATAGGAGGGGCACCACCTAATGCTGCTGCTTTTACTTTTAATTGTGTAAACAGCAACACGGTTTCTTTTACCAATACCTCTGCGCTTTGCCCTACCGGTTTTGCCTGGAACTTTGGTGACCCCGTCTCGGGTACAAGTAATACGGCTATAACGGCCAATCCATCACATACCTTTTCCGGACCGGGAGAATATACAGTAACACTAACAGTAAGCGGACCGGGCAATGCGCCTTCCACCACCACCCGCAAGGTTATTATTATTACCGGAGTAACCGATATGTTGTCAGCTGCTGATTGCCTTACAAATGATGGCGGTTCATTAATTCTGAGTGTAACTGGTACCACCAACCCCGTGAATGTTGCCTGGAACACCTCGCCGGTACAAACGACCAGTATTGCCACCAATCTTGCTGCAGGAATGTATTCGGCAACGATAACCGGCACCGATGTTTGCCAGTTGGTGGTTAATGGAAAAGTGGAAACGGATCTTTCCTGTATCGGGGTCTTTTTCCCTTCGGGATTTACACCCAATAATGACGAGCGGAATAAATCCTTCGGGCCGCTGGGAAGTATTGCATCAATAAGTAACTACAAATTGAGTATTTATAACCGGTGGGGTGAACGGGTTTTTTATTCCACCAATCCGTTTGAACGATGGAATGGAACAGTGAAAGGGTTTAGAACCGATGGAAATGTCTTTGTCTGGATGGCGGAATTCAGTTTGCCAGGAAAGCCAAAAGAGGTAAGAAAGGGAACGGTCACCTTAATCCGCTGATCGCTCCTGGATGATCCCCAGCCCTGCCATCACCAGCCTGATCTCACCAAAACTTATATCATCACCCAGTTTTTGTTTTATCGGGGTGATTGATTTGCCGTCAAATTCCTTAAAGGCAGATTCTATCAGCACTATCTTTTCCCGGCTCACCAGCTCTTCCATTTTAATTTCTCCGTTCCATACTAATTTTGCCAGGTGCCCTTCAATGGTGCTTATCGCCAGGTTTCTTGCTGCTGCTATTTCTGTGATGGTTTGTCCTTCGCTGTATAGCTTAAATGTTTCTGCATGGGTTTCGCCTTTCTTTTTTGCAGAAGTGGTTGTTGCTTTCTTTTCTTTCTTTGGTGATTTTTCATGAATTAAAGAAACCAGGTCCCTTTCCCGGCAATAGGCTGTTATCACATCCAGGAACTGTTGTCCGTATTTCTCCACCTTTACATCACCAAAGCCGGTGATCTTTCGTAGTTCAGCCGGCGTTTGTGGAAGAAAGCGGGCCATTTCATCAATAGTATCCGTTCCTGCTACAATATAAATGGGCAGGTCGTTGCGGGAGCAAATAGTTTCTCTCGTTTTACGCAACTGCTGATGCAAAACCGGGTGAGGGCTTTCGGTCCTTCTTTGCGAAGCGGCCGCATAAGCATTTATGGCGATGGCAGGTAAAACAAATTTTTTTCTGTGCTGCTGAAACAGGTCGATATCAAATTGATCACCGATACCTTCAAGCAAAAATTTTTTCTCTGCCAATTGCGCAAAGACTTCTTTTATACTGTCATTAAATTCTTTGGCGTGAGCCCGGCTATCTGTAACAGCCGGTGACTGTTGTATAAAATGGGTCAGGGCGCCTATTTCACTAATGTAGTATGCTGCACCGGCCTTTATCCTGTCTTGCAGGGCCCGGTTGTTTTGCGGAGAATCTTCCTGCTGATTCAAATATTGCAATTGCGCCTGGAATTTTTTTCCGGTGTCCTGGAGTTTATTCAGTTTTCCCAGCAACTCCCGAGTCCAGTCAACAGATTCCGGACTAAATGAAGAGCTGTTTTCCAATACATATTCCGATAACTCACTACCGCCGTTGATTGCCCGGGCAAAATCAAAAAGAGATTGCAGTACCGTAAGCTGATACTGTTTCCGGGCAATAGTAAACTCCTGTTGCAGCTGGCTGCTTGAAGCGCTTCTTTGTGAGAACTCCACGATCCGGTTATCGCTGAAAAGACTGGATGACCGCACCCGGCTTTGCAATACCATACCCTCCAGGCTGGTGCAGCGGCTTAATGCTACATATACCTGCCCCGGTGCAAATGCTTCGCCCGCATCAATGATGGCTTTTTCAAATGTGAGTCCCTGGCTTTTATGTATCGTAATGGCCCACGCCAGCCGGAGCGGGTATTGGGTAAAGGAGCCGAGCACATCTGAATCCAGTTGCCGGGTGGCTTTGTTCATCGTGTAGCGGATATTTTCCCATTTCTCTTTCTGTACTTCAATGTCTGCAGATTCACCATCGCACTGTACAAAGATCTTATCCGGTTCCAGTTTAGAAACGGTTCCTATTTTTCCATTGAAAAATCGTTTCCCTTTTTCAGCAGCATCATTCCGTATGAACATTACCTGGGCCCCCACTTTCAGGTGCAGCACTTCGTCTGCAGGATAGGCC
>JBEBIF010000482.1:0-2586 GCA_040080515.1 Chitinophagaceae bacterium
ATCTTCCAGGTCTGCATACATCTTAAATAACGCCTGTTCCTTTTTTTCAAACCCGGTTCCTGTTTGCAGGTACAATTGGCCCGCCTGCCCTTTGGCACCTCCGATATACATATCTTCCAGTCCGTCTCCATTTACATCGCCTGTTGCCAGTTTGGGCCCTTCTCTTGACAGCAGCTCCGGAAGGTTCCTTTCATAGTAAAAATCTATATACTCATCTTCAGTATGTTTGTCCAGTGCTATCGTTACCGGTTCTAATAATGTAGCTGCCGGGGTTACTGCTACCGGCTTTGCCGGCGCAGTGCTTGTCAACGGCTGTTCCAGGTGATGCACTTTGTTCAGCTCCGGGTTCTGATACGTTGTTGTGCTTCTGTCAGGCCAGGTCACCGTCATCGAGTCCACTGCTGTTAATTTACCCAGCCCTATTACCTGTTTATAATCCACGCTGCTCTGAAAGCCACGGCTGGGCACCAGTTCCCGGTAAAATACCTCTGCCCCCTTATACAATTTTATCTTGCTACCTATCGCATAGGTATTACTGCCCTTCCCTTTTAATAACACCCCGATATAACTGTTCCCGTTCTGCTCCCGGCTGTTATTCTTATACACAAAACTTGGCTGGTTCTCATTATTCACCACCAGGTCAAGATCACCATCATTGTCTAAGTCGCCATAGGCGGCCCCATTAGAAAAAGTAGGTTCCATAAAACCCCATGCTTCACCGGCATCGGAGAAACTGAGGTTGCCATTATTTTTAAATGCCTTGTTTGGCATGGGAAAAATGGGAATGTTTCTCAAAACAGAATCCACACTTTGCTTTTGACCGGAGATCACCATATTCTTTACAATATCATCAGCAAAGAAATCCATGAAGTCAAGATTTGTTACATCATGATTGATGCCATTGCAAACATAGATGTCATTTAATCCGTCGTTATCTGCATCGAAGAATAAGGCGCCCCAGCTCCAGTCGGTGGCAGACACGCCGCTGAAGTTTGCCGCTTCAACAAACTGTCCGTTCTTATTATTTACCATCAGGCAGTTTTTCATGAACTGGCGGTACAGACCAACTTTGATGCGGGTATTATACAAGTCAATATTATCAAATGCGCCCAATGTCTTCAAACGGTAATCATCTCCCGGCAACATATCCGTGGTAAAAATATCGGTGTATCCGTCGTTATTAATATCTGCCAGATCGGCCCCCATAGAAGAGAAACTGTTTTGTTCAATAGCTTCTTCCATCTGGTCTTTGAATGTGCCGTTTTGCTGATTGATATACAGGTAATCTCTTTCGTAAGAGTCGTTGGCCACATACACATCAGGCCAGCCATCATGATTTACATCACCTACCGAAACACCGAGGCCAAAACTGACCAATGTGCCATGAATGCCTGCCTGTTGTGACACCTCGACAAATTTATTATCATCATTGCGATACAAATGATCTCCGCCTCCTTTAAAGAAATCAGCTACGGGCCATTTATCTTCCGGCAGATCTCTTTTGTTCTCATACCCGAGATTATTGATCGGCATCGGGCTGTTGTTGATGATAAAGCAATCCAGGTCACCATCCAGGTCATAATCAAAAAATGAGGCATGAGTAGTGTAGGCCTTTATATCTAATCCGTAGGTGGCACCCGACTCTGTAAAAGTGAGGTCCTTATTATTTATATATAATTTATTGCGCCGGTTACCATTTTTCATATGGCCGGAATTGCAAACATAAATGTCCAGCCAGCCATCATTGTTCACATCGGCCATTACCACTCCGGCACTCCACATGCTGTCCTGCTTCATCCCGGACCGGCCGGTGATATCTTCAAATTTAAAATTGCCTTTGTTCAGGTAGAGTTTATTCTCTCCCTGGTTGCTTGTCAGCAATACATCACACAGGCTGTCATTATTGATATCGCCGATAGCAACACCACCGCCATTATAATAGTTGCGATAGAAGAAACTGTTCTCTTCCGGTCCGTCCACAACATTATTAGTAAAATTGATCCCGGTTTCTTTTTCCAGTGTAAAAAGGGGATTTACCTGTTTCCGGTTCTTGCAAGCGATGGCTGCAAAAACGATCAGCAACAAAAATGGCAGGCAATCCTTTATGGAAGGTTTTATCATCATTGAACGACAGGTGTCAAAAATATTGCATTTAGCACAGTTATCTTGCCTTTTAAAGAGCAAGTAAGAGAAGGTTTAGCTGCTTAAAAAAAGAAAGAAGCCATTAGAAAATGGCTTCTTTCGAATTGCTAAATTACACTAACTGCTAATGCTTATAAAACAGAGTTAATATCCGGGATTCTGGGTCAGGTTAGGATTAGCAGCTAACTGACCGTTTGGAATCGGGAAATATAAATATTTAGGATCGCTGGCTGCTTTTTCCTGCCAGGGCAATAAGAATTTACCAAAGCGGGTAAGGTCTTGTTTTCTCCAGCTTTCGAGGTATAATTCACGGCCTCTTTCATCCAGCAACTGATCGAGTGTAACAGCAGCAAGTAAAGAAGCACCCCTTGATGGGTGTGTTCTTACAGAATTTACCAGGTCAACTGCTGTATTACCGTATCCGCCGGCGTTGGTACCACCAGA
>JBEBIF010000483.1:0-2572 GCA_040080515.1 Chitinophagaceae bacterium
GAAATAAGAGACAAAAAACATCGCCCGGAGAAAAAAGAGAGAAAGAGTAATGCTTCGCATTATTATGTATTTCCTCCTTTTCTCTTTATCCTCTGGGCGAGGCCCCCTCTCCTTTAAATAAACAGTTTACCCACAGCTATTTAGCGATTTTTTGAAAAATATTGCCAATCCAAAAAACTTCTTATTTTTACCACAAATACCAACAATCATGAAATTGATTAAACTAACTGCTTTACCCTTACTCATTTTCTCCCTGGTACTCGTTTCCCTGCTTTCTTGTGAACCCGATGCAGAAATGAAAAGAACCACTGAATTTCAAAAGAATGGTATCGTAATGACCGGCGCCCAGGAAAGCCCTGTTTCCGCTTCTGCTGCTACCGGCCTCCTGGATGTATCCTATTCAAAAGATACCCGTACACTTACTTATAAAGTGACCTGGACCGGTTTGACTGACTCTTTGTCACTCATGCATATTCATGGCCTGGCCCCGGTTGGGTTTTCTGCAGGTGTGGTACAAAATATTGTTACTACCTCCAATGGAATATTTAATCAAAAAACAAATGGCAAATTCACCTTCTTTAAAAGCGGCACCCTTTCCGGCACCATGCTGGTAGATGGTGTGGTGGTTAAAGAAGCCGACCTGCTGAATGGTTTGTATTACCTGAACATTCACACCGCTACCTATCCAAGTGGTGAGATCAGGGGACAAATACGGTTTCAATAACTAATTAATGATCGCTTATCATAAAGAACGTCCCGGGTTACCGGGACGTTCTTATTTTGCATCAAACCACAATGGCTTGCGGTCATTCCAGGTACCATTATAATTGATAAAAAGCTCCTCGCCTGCTTTTATCTTTCTTACCGTCCGGATACTTATCTGTGCAGCATCAAAATCCATTTCATATTCACAGTTGCTGGAATAAGAATGATTATACACGGCTATATATCCCAGCGCCATACAACAATGATCCTTACGGTCGCCCCATTCAAAGATATAATCATGCAGCAGGGTTTGGTCCAGCAGCTTGCGTTCTTCCAGGCTCATCACAATGACAGGAGAAATTTCAATGACCGTATTGGCTGCTATTGCTTTTGATGTAAACACACCCCGGCCCATAGCAGATGCGGGAGCAATGAACAGGAATGGAAAAACCATAGTTAGATGATAGATGATAACTGATAGATGATAGTGCCTGATAGTTCAAAATTACCTAATAAGATGCAAAATCCGGTTTTTACACCCGGAAGAACATTTCGAATAGAAGAAACTATTTTATGGGCAGATGATAGATGATAGTGCCTGATAGTTCAAAATTACCCGCTAAAAAAAGTAAAATTCTGGTTTTAAAACATTTACAACCGAAAAGACATTTTGAATAAAAGAAACTATCATCTATCCTCTATCCTCTATCATCTATCATCTATTTATTGATTATTTTTGAGAGATGTCATTAGAACTGGAACAACTTTCCCTTGCAGATCAGTTTCAAGCGATCATCTTAAAAGAAGATAAGCTGCAAATACGGGATTTCCTGGACGACCAGAATATCAGCGATGTGGCCGATCTGGTGTATGAATTCCCCGAATATGAAAGCCAGATCATCGCCAATATGTCGGTACACCGGGCGGCCAGTGTGTTTAAGATACTGGACCTTTCCACCCAGAAGACCATCATACATGAATTGCCTGCCAATACCACCGCTTCCTTACTCAATGAATTGCCGGCAGATGACCGTACCGATTTCCTGGAAGAATTGCCCAGCAATGTGGTACGGGAACTGATCAAATTGCTGGACCCGGAAGAAAGAAGGATCACCCTGTCGTTGCTGGGATATCCCGAAAACAGCATCGGTCGGCTGATGACACCCGATTATGTATATGTATACCCCTGGAATACCATCGAAGAAGTTTTTTCCACCATCCGCAAATATGGAAAGGACAGTGAAACGATCAACGTCATCTATGTACTCAATGAAAAAGGGGAACTGCTGGACGATATCCGCATACGGGATTTTATATTGAACTCCCCGGATAAAAAAGTAGCCGAATTGATGGACGAACGCTTTATTGCCCTGCACCCCGAAGATGACCAGGAAATGGCCAGTGAAGTCTTTAAAATGAATAACCGGGTGGCCATGCCGGTGGTGAGCAAAAGCAATAAGCTGCTGGGCATCGTTACCATTGATGATATTCTTTGGGTGGCCAGTGAAGAGTTTAGCGAAGACATGCAAAAAATGGGAGGTACCGCCGCATTGGATGAACCCTATTTGGATGTTCCTCTTTTTAAACTTTATAAAAAAAGGATCATCTGGCTCATCATACTTTTTGTCGGCGAAACATTAACGATCGCTGCCATGTCTGGCTTTCAAAAAACACTGGAACAGGTACTGGTCTTATCCACTTTTATTCCCCTCATCATTTCCAGCGGAGGTAACAGCGGATCACAGGCCGCCACACTGATCATCCAGGCGGGCTTTGGGAGAGATCACCGTACAAGACTGGTGGCGCATTGCAAAAAGAGAGATCCAATCCGGTCTTTTTATGGGTGTAACGTTAGGGATACTTGGGT
>JBEBIF010000484.1:0-2570 GCA_040080515.1 Chitinophagaceae bacterium
AGTTCTGTGACCTTTCTTTTTATGAAAGCCTTTTCTTCTTTTTTGCTTGTAAGCAATTACCGTATCACCTTTTACATGGTCAACGATCTCTGCCTCAACTTTTGCTTTTACAGCGGAACCTACAGCCAATTTGCCTTCGGCACCTGTCAGCAAAACTTCGAGGTCCACTTTATCACCTGCTTTTCCATCCAGGTGGGGAACATACAAAGTCTGGTCTTTTTCTACTTTATACTGTTGTCCGGCTACTTTTACTACAGCTATCATACGTTTAAAATTAGGACGGCAAAGGTAAGGGGAAAATTCGTACTCGCAAACGGGGAATCAAAGATTTATGAACAATAATTGCACCCCTTTTTGACCCCGCATCCGTTATATTTGTACCCCTTTGGCAAGGGCCTGTAAGGCCAGTTTGAAGGTTTTCTATTGCAAAATGAACATTTTTGGATGAAAATCAAGTCTTTTTTAGCCCGCCCGTTTGCATCTTATATATATAAAGGTATCCGGAAAGGAATGGCTAGCGCCGTGGCCGACCAGGAAAATATCCTGAAATACCTGCTCAAAACAGGCCGGTCAACTGAATTTGGCAAGGAATCGGGACTTGACAAAGTGACTAAATACGAAGAATTCCGCCAGGCCATCCCCATCCGGGATTATGAGCAACTGAAACCCTGGATAGAAAAGATCAAAGAGGGGCGCCATAATGTGCTTTGGAAAGGCAAACCCATCTATTTTGCCAAAACTTCCGGCACTACCAGCGGCACCAAGTATATCCCCATTACCAAAGAATCTATTCCCAACCATATCAATACGGCCCGCAATGCCCTGCTTTGCTATATGGCCGAAACAGGCAATACCCGGTTTGCCGACGGAAAACTGATCTTCTTGTCCGGCTCCCCGGAACTGGAACGGGTTGGTGGCATTCCTACCGGCCGGCTGAGCGGTATTGTGAACCATCATGTGCCGAAATATCTCCGCACCAATCAATTGCCCTCTTATGAGACCAATTGTATTGAAGACTGGGAAACCAAGCTGAATAAAATTGTGGACGAGACCATCAGTCAGAACATGACCCTCATCAGCGGCATCCCCCCTTGGATGCAGATGTACTTTGATGAACTGATGAAGAGAAGCGGTAAGAAAGTGGGAGAATTGTTCCCCAACTTTAGTGTGATGGTACAGGGTGGTGTAAACTTTGAACCTTATAAAGCCAGGCTGCTGGAAAGTATCGGCAGAAAGATAGATACAATAGAATTATTTCCCGCAAGTGAAGGGTTCTTTGCTTTCCAGGATTCGCAGGAGGCAGAAGGATTGTTATTGAATACCAATAGCGGCATCTTTTTTGAGTTTGTGCCTGCCGGCGAAATATTTAATGAGTATCCTACCCGGTTGTCACTAAGAGATGTAAAAGTGGGAGAAAATTACGCTATGATCATCAACAGTAATGCGGGGCTTTGGGGTTATAATTTAGGCGATACTGTAAAATTTGTCTCCACCGAACCTTACCGGCTGGTGGTGACCGGAAGAACAAAGCATTTTATCTCTGCTTTTGGAGAGCATGTGATAGCCGAAGAAGTGGAACAAAGTATGCTGAAAACTGCTGCTGAAGAAAATGTGCAGGTGACAGAATTTACGGTGGCCCCGTTTGTTAACAGTGATGCCGGAAAATCGTATCATGAATGGTTTGTGGAATTTGAAAACAGGCCGCAGGATATAGAGGCTTTTGCTGCCAAACTGGACCTGCAGCTTCGTCAGAAGAATGTGTATTATGATGACCTTATCAGTGGTAATATACTTATGCCATTAAAGATCACTGCCATCCGGAAGAACGGATTTATTGATTACATGAAATCAATCGGTAAATTGGGTGGGCAGAATAAAGTACCCAGGTTAAGCAATGATAGAAAGATAGCGGATGAACTGGTAATATTTGAGCAGGAGAAATTATTAATTAATAATTATTAATTAATAATTATTAGATAAAACAAGAAACAATGAGTGCGGAAACAACGCTAAAGAGAATTGCCGTCTTCGGGTCCACAGGTTCTATCGGTACCCAGGCATTAGATGTGATAGAAGCTAACTCCAATTTGTTTTCTGCTGAAGTGCTTACAGCGCAGACCAATGATGAATTACTGGTACAGCAGGCATTAAAGTTCAATCCTAATGTGGTGGTGATAGGGGATGAGAAGAAATACACAAAGGTTAAAGAGGCACTGGCTTCAACCGGTATCAAAGTATTTACAGGAGAGAAGGCATTGGAAGAAGTGGCAGCTATGGATTGCTATGACCTGATGCTGGCCGCCATTGTAGGATATGCAGGTCTCCGGCCCACACTTAAGGCCATTGATAATGGTAAAGCCATTGCGCTGGCCAACAAGGAAACACTGGTGGTGGCGGGCGATATCATAATGAAGAAAGCTGTAGAGAAACGAGTGCCTATTATACCGGTAGATTCCGAACATTCCGCTATTTTCCAATGCCTGGTTGGTGAAACAAGAAATAAGATCGAGAAAGTGATCCTGACCGCTTCCGGGGGGCCTTTTATCGGACGAAAGCCCAACTACCTCGTT
>JBEBIF010000485.1:0-2564 GCA_040080515.1 Chitinophagaceae bacterium
TTTCAGGCCTGCGGCAAAAAGGATACTGATTCCGGCAACGCACCCCTGGCGGCTTTTTCCATATCAGGCTATGAAACTTCCGCTCCGGCAACGGTTACTTTTATTAATACTTCAAAAAACGCAACAACCTATTTGTGGAATTTTGGAGATGGGACCACTTCTACAGAATCGAACCCATCACATGTGTATGGTTTCCCTGGCACTTTTATACTCCAACTTACTGTAACCGGAAATGGAGCTACACATACGGTCTGTAAACTGGTGACTATTGAAGTATTAGCTTTCCCCAATAAATCGGCATTCTCCTACTTTATTGAAAAATGCAATGGTACACCAGTTGGTGTATCATTTAAAACAGTCAACCCACTTTCTACCAACCCGGTCTGGGATTTTGGAAGTGGAGTGGTAAATGTAAACCGGGACCCAATTATTCAATTCCTGGTGGCGGGAGATTATACCATCAAGTACAGTACACAAATAAATGGTGTTCGGGATACTGTGATCCGGATTATCCAGATCCAGTGATCTGTCAAATGCTTTTTTGCATAGTGATAAATTCAAGTGGCTGGGTGGGCACACCAAAGCGGGTATCTGCGGGAAGTGGTTTCGTTTCCCCGGTTTTTTCATAGCCTAAACGTTCATACCAGGCTATTAACTCCTGGCGTACAGAGATCACATTCATAAAAATACAAGGGCATTTCATTTCCAGGGCATATCGTTCAGCCGCTTTCATAAGTTGTTTACCAAAACCTCCGTCCTGCTGCTCAGGTGACACACTCAGCATTCCCAGGTACAAACCCCTTTCCTGTTTTTCTAAAAAAACACAGCCTGTAATCAGCCCATCATCCTTCGTGTATTTAATGAATATTGCCTGCGGCCTGTTTACTAAATCTGTAAGAGTAGGTATATCTGTCCGGCGTTCACCCTTCAGCAGGTCGGCTTCTGTAGTCCATCCCTTTTTAGATACTTCGCCTCTGTAGGCACTGTTGATCAATGCAACTAATACTGGAACGTCCTCAATAGTGGCGTTAGAAATTAACATGGAATGAAGGTACATAAACCGCTTTAAAATTTTTGAAGGGGCATTATATCAAATAGCGGCGACAGATGACAGTACTTAGTTTATATGCTGTACACAAAAAACCGCCCCGTAAATTACGGGGCGGTCAGTATAGGAGGTTGAAATTTTAGAACCTTCTTTCCTTGTCGTCTCTCCGGTCAAAATCATCGTTCCGGTCACGGTCGTTGCCACGTCTGTCGTCTCTGTAATCATTTCCAAAACGCCTGTAGGTTTTCTTTTCTTTGATCAGGATGTTACCGAACCAGTCAATGCTGATCACAATATCCTTCCGGTCAACAAAGAAGGTAGTGGCACCTACCAGTTTTTCCCTTCTTTCATAAAATCCTCTTTTCATTTCAAACACTTTGATAAAGTGACGTCCACCAGAGAGGTTGTTCAGGTTGATGGTCAGATCCGAGCCAAAGTAGCTGCGGCCATCAATGACGATTTTGTAATTCTTACTGCTGTTTACAGTTACAACAGGTCTTCGGTCGGCTGCCATCAGTGCGACGGCAAATAAAACACCGAGTGTGAGTGTAAAGATCTTTTTCATGTCATTAAGTTTTAATAGCGTACTGCAATTACCAGGCGTCTTGCGGTACTGATTGTTTTTAATACCTGGTATTCTTACTATTTCAAAGCAGATGCCAGTATGCCAAAATCTGGCAAATGAAATGTTAAGTCACTTTCGGTCACCGGCAGAACATAAAAAAACCGTCCTGTCAGAGACAAGACGGCTTTGTTGCAGGAGTTAACTGCTTTTAACCGAATATACCACCCTTTTTAAGGCTTCTTACACCTTCACCGATCTTGAAGCCATTATGATAAATTTCAATTTTATAATTGCCGGTTGTGAAGTCACTTTGTTGTATCGGAAACTGAACTGACTTACGGGTACCTTGCTCATAATTCACCGGAATTTTAGCAGTGAAATTCTTATCACCATCAATCCGGGTAGCCCTGTGCAGGCCGCTAACTATCTGGCGATCAACACCTTCGATACTACGCAGAAAGCCAACTGGTACGCCAAGTTCTATTCCCAATCGGTGGGAAACAGCACGCCGTTGCGCACTGCACTATCGCGCGTGGGCCGGCACTTCGCTGGCAAGCAGGATGGTCTCAACAGCGGTATGACGGGTGATCCGGTGGAGTATTCCTGCCAGCAGAACTTTACCATTCTGACCACCGACGGCTATTGGAATGACAACACCACGCCGGTGCAGGTCAACGGCACCACGGCGATTGGCGATCAGGATAATGTGAATCAGACGGTTACGCCGATTTACTCCAGCCGTTCCACCGGTACGTATGACGGTGGCGTGGGTGGCGGCAACACCTTGGCCGATGTGGCGATGTATTACTACAAGACCGATCTGCGTACTGCTGCGCTGGGTAATGCCATCGGTGCACTCGGTGCCGATGTGACTGCCAACAACGTGCTGTCAACCACGCTGGATTTTGCCACGCATCAGCACATGACCACGTTTACCCTCGGGCTAATCAG